>NZ_JAVRCK010000086.1:0-40871 GCF_034530815.1 Nostoc sp. DedSLP03 | reverse complement strand
CTTTCCTTCTACATTTTCTCAGAAATGGTAAATCTTCCAAAACTGGATGCTCCCAGCTTTGTTAGACTTCTTATATATTTCTGATTTAGAAGCTTGGTTAAATCAACAAATTCAATAAATCTAATCTGTAAATCAATCAAACAAATTTTATCTAAAACCGCGCTTTATTCATGTAGGGGCAAGTTATGAATTACCCCTACAACTGAAATGAGAATACTAACCAAAACTTTGAACAACGTACATATCATTGCCTGTATCGCCTACTAAAAGCAAGCTACTGTCATCACTTTCTAAATTTTGACTGCCAGCAATACCCTTTTGCAGAACTTTAATTATTCTTTGGGGAGTAAAAGATTCCAATTCCACAAATTTTCCCGATTCTAACCATGCTAATTCTTCAGTAGATAAACTTTGGCGAATTTCTTCAGGTAATTGTTTAGCTGCTTGCGCTGACTCTGGAGAGGTTTGAATGAACATTCCGCGCTTAGTAGCGATAATTTGACGTGGCGTTAGTCCAATATCAATAATCGCAATTTCGCTATTGAGAAACCAATTAGCATTGGTTCTTAAATTATGAACTAAACTAATTCCTTGGGGATTGCAATCATGTATTGCATAGACTTTCAAATCAGGATTGCGCCGCAGCATTTGCATTGTGGTGTCAAAAATGCTTTGGGGATATCCAGTAATGCTGAGAATTGCACAGTTATTTTCAAAATGAAAATTATTAGCAATTAATAGTTGAGCAATACTAGCAGTGTCACAAACGACTAATCTATCAAAACTGTAAGCTGTTACGTCAGGATTAACCGTGGCTGGTGTATTTTCCTGCTTTGGTGGAGGAAGAATTTTAACAATTGAACCATTGATTTGCTGCCAGCGATTTAGCCAATCATTAATCTGAGATTCAGAAATTAAAAAGTCTTGTGTTAATAATTTAATTCGCCCTAGTTGTCGAGTTCCTAAATATATAGATAGCATTCCCACAATAACAATAATGACAAAGAGGGTAAATGACTTTAAAGCAAGAATTCCTATGGAAAGGATAATTCCTCCTATAATTTGTAAATTCCTCGCATACTGTTTGCGACTTACAAGATTGAGTTTAGTTGATTTGCTACTTTCATGAAAGAAATTAATAAACGCAAGATTTACTATTAGCGGTATAACAATCGTTAGTGATGTAACAAAATTAATAAATAGAAAAGGAAGTAACCAGCCAAATCGTGAAATTGACTTTGAGCTTTTTTTTAAACGATTATCTAGAAAATAAAGCAGTTGCTTGGGGGTAAAAAATAAGGTGTTATTTGCAGAAATGTCAGCGATCGCCTTTGCAAAAAAAGGATCGGTAATCTGAACGTTACTCATACTAGTCGGTTCAAAGGCAAAGAGATGATTGCATTTTACACACCGACCTTGATTAGCTGTCCGGTCTTTTAGTCTATTGTCAGTTCCGCAGTTAATACACTTCATAATGATTGCTAAATGTTATTTATTAATTGTTAGTCGATACGGTTGAGTCGGGCTTGATCCCCCCTAACCCCCCTTTTTAAGGGGGGAACTATCAAGAATCTGATTTATTAGCAAAACACTGTAGTCTTCTCGTTGACGAATCAGGCGGTGTGTACTATTTTCTAGCAAGACTTCCGCAGGTTTGGGGCGGTGTAAAAAGTGAGACGACATGGCATAACCATAAGCACCGACATCTAAAATGGCAACGAGATCGCCAATTTCTAGGGCTGGAAGTTGGCAATTTTTCCCCAGATAATCTCGTGAATATGTTGTATTACCACAAATATCAGTTGTGAATAGAGAGACGCGATTAATCGCGTCTGTACAAGAGTGGGGAATTGGGGATTTGTTTGCTTGTTTCCAAGTGATGATTTCTCGATAGCCGCCGTGTACTGAGGGTACTGAAAGATTAGCAACGGTGGTATCAACTCCAACAATCTGTTTTTCTCCTTGCCATTTTACAGAAACAACTTGAGCAAGCAAAGTTGCACATCCAGCGATCGCACTTCGTCCCGGTTCAATCACCAAATCAATTTTCCGCCCTAAACGAGTAATTCTCTCGGTTAACTCAGTTCCAAATATTTCCCAATCAAAGGCTGTTTTGCTGTGGTGATAAGGATAGCCAAAGCCACCACCAAAATCTAAATATTCCCAATCAGGTAACTTTTGTGCTGTAGCGATTACCGTATCAATTACTTGAGTAAAAGCGGCTGTGGCGTTAGTTCCCGTCCCTCGATAAAAGTGTAAACCACTCAGCTTTAATCCCACCTCAGCAGTTAAAGCGATCGCCTCACCAAATTCCTCTGGACGTACACCAATGCGGCTATCTCCGGTAATTTCTGGCAAATTGAGGCGTAAACCAAGGCGAATAGATTTCTCTCTGTGTTTGGGCAAAACTTTACAGCACAACTGCAACTGAGCGAGGCTATCGAAATTGAGAGTTGTAACTCCCCAATTCAGGACTTGTATCATCTCAGCCTGATTCAAATTACTGCCGCTATAAACTATTTCACTAGGATCGAAACCAGCTTGCAATCCCAGATAAATATCTCCTGGCGTATTGGCGTGAAGTCCCCATCCAAAGGAGCGAAAAATTTTTAACAGCGCAACGTTGCCATTGGTAACACTGGCAAACCGAAATTGCGTGCGCGGATAACTGACTGCTTTGCTAATCCGCTCAATAGTTTCGCGCAAGCGATCGCCATTATAAACATAAAGCGGAGAACCGTAGTTATTCAGTAACTCCTCGGCAAGTTCTTTAGAGAATGGAAGATTAAGACGATTTTGAGTTAAATTATTTGATACCATTTATCAAAAATACTGATACAGTAAACTACGAATTACGAACTTGTACTGAGTTTCGACTACGCTCAACTACCGCGTAGCCGAAGTATTACGAATTACGAATTATTTTGTAATTTTTCCATAGCCAACGATGTAACCAAAAAGGATGATCCCAAGATTGTTTACTTAGTTTTTCATTTAAAACGTGCGATCGCCAAAGTTGCCACATAATTAGTAACCAGAGTGTTTCACCAATTCGCCGCCCTTGAATAGCTGCTCCTAGTTTGCCTTCAACGATTTGTGCTGCAATGTGAGGATAAAAGTGATTGTTGGCGCGAAGTATTTCTGGATTGAGCCAAATGCCGAGTTGATGCCAAAAATCATTTAAACACCAAGAAGTTAAAGGAACCCCCATACCACGTTTTTGTCGCCAGACAATTTCGGGTGGAAGCCAATTTTCTACAGCCCGTTTGAGGATATATTTTTCACAAGCACCCTGCAAACAGAGTTCTCCTGAGAGGCGGAATGTCCATTCAGCTAGAGGTAAATCACAAAAAGGCGATCGCACCCACAACCCATGAGCAAACCCCAATGCAGTGGCACGGGGATGGATATTCTGCGCTCCTTTGAGCATCAAATTAGCACGGCGGAGGCGATGCAGCAAAGATGGACATTCATTGCGATCTAAAGCCGCCAATAGCCAATCTTCAAGATGCAAATTTTGGATCTGTGCATAAACCTCCGGCTGATAAACTTGAGATTCGTATCCTCCAAGACGGTGAAAGGTGCGGAGATATTGCTGAATAAAAGTTTCTTGTCCGGCGGGATTTTCTGCTTGATAAACACCTGCGGCAATTAAAGGTTTGTTCGTCCAACCAGCAAACAATTGATCTCCACCTTCACCGTTAAAAATTACCTGAGTTTCTTGACTTGCTCTCTCAGATAGAAGATACAACGGCACACACACCCCATCTCCAAAAGGCAAATCTAATGCTTGCACAGTCGGAATTAAAGCATTCTCAATCGAATTTGGGGTTACTGCAACTTTAACAAGCGGAATTTTGAGAAACTCGGCGACTTGTTCAGAATATGGATATTCTGGAATACCTGCGTTCCCAAAATCTAAAGTGTAGGCGCGGACTTTCACCCCTGCTTGTACCAGCAGCGCCGCCACCACTGAAGAATCGAGTCCGCCAGAGAGAAACACTCCGACAGGCTCATCCTTTAAATCTGCAATTTGTCGCTCAATGGAGTTTTTCAGGAGAGTTTGCAATTGGGTAATTGCTGTAGCTTCATCTGTTAACTGTTCTGGCGCTTCTCGCCATGAGTGGATTTTTTTAGATTCAGGTGTTTGCAGCTTACCTGATTGGCGATCGCTCTGCCAAACTAATTCAGTTCCCGCCGTCACTGCAAACACTTCTTTAATAGGAGTCAAGGGTGTGGGAACGTAAGAAAAACAGCTATAGCCATATAACCCAGGAATGCTAACTTCTGACTGTGGCAAAATCGGTAAAAGTAATTGCAGTTGGGATGCAAACCAGATTATTTGTCCTTGCACAGTCCAATACAAAGGAATTCTTCCGAAAGGTTCTCTTCCCAAAATTAGGCAGTTGTTTTCTTGGATTACCCAAGCATCGGGTGAATTAAATAATCCTGATGCAAAGATGGCAGCAATTTGATTTTGTTGCAGTGGGGGATTGCCATCGATTCCGATGTAAACAACATTCCAGATGGGAAGAGGATTATTTTCTTGTAGAGAGAAATAATTTTTCTGACCTAACCCCCTAACCCCCTTCCCTGCAAGGGAAGGGGGAAAGTTCAAAGCCTCTTTCTTTGTAGGGGAGAGGTTTTCCACCACACTAGTTAACAGCGCTTCCAACTTCTGTTGAGCGCCGTAACCCCAATAGCCAAGAAAGTGATGCGGGATAACCATCTGGACTATTTAACTTCAAAGGTTGCATCGCTAATCTGCCGACCTTCTAGGAACATCTGCACTTTCCAATTGCCAACAGTTGCAGCTGGGTTAATAGTGTAGCGACACTGGGTATCCCAGACAGACGTATTAATCTCGCGGGTTTGATAGTTGTTTTGCTTGACAATTTCACCGCTTGGGTCAATCCAATTACAAGAGAGAGCCAGCTTTTTACCCAAAGGTGCATCCTTTAGAGTGACACGATACAACACTTCTGGATTGGTTTGGCGAGAAATTGTCTTTAAGTCGCCGCCATTATCTTGTATCAAAGTGATCCGATCTTGTTGGGCAGAAACACGGAAAAGTGTAGAACTTTGCTGCTGCATGAAAAATATTGTAAATGCAATGACAATTATTACAATCGCCACCACTCCAGAGGTAATCCATCGATTCCGGCGTTGCTGTACTTCCAGTGCTTGGCGGCGATTTAACTGAATCAGCGCTTCATCTAGTAACTCTGGCGGTAAATTCAACTCCTGTAAAATTTCTCTAATCTGCTGTTGATCTAGTTCCGCTTCCCGACGCAATTGCAGACCTTCTACTTCTGTAACTATTTGTGATAATTGCTCTTGAGTCAGTCGCCGCGTCATAGCTTAACTCCTGTTGAAAAACTTTATGGCGATCGCTAAATCTCGCTTTTGTAGGTACATCATAAGCTACAAAATAAAGTTGTTGCTTTTCGGATTCTTTAAGAGATACTTTGTAACAACTAAAATTAATATGACATAACAAAACTGGTATTACTTGTAACAACTAGAATTAACATGACGAAAAAGATACTTCTTGCAAAAGCCAAAAAACCGCCCTAAAATCAATTTCTGGGCGGCTCAAATATTTTTGCACTAGATTTAAAAAAATTACCAATACCTCCTTCTTAGTTTAAATTTCTTGATTTCCGCCAACAGACAATTGTTTTTTGCTATGTTTCAACTCTTTCCAAAGTGACTTAATTTGCTGATAAGCCTCTTCCTGAGACAATTTCCCCCCTGTTTCTAGGCAAGTGATGTAACTAATTTTTTGAGAGAATTCTTGGAGGTTGGCATTAAACACCAAATTCTCTGGCTGAAATTTTCCATAATACCGGCTACGAGGGTAAAGAAAGCTGTTTTTGTCTTGCGAGTTAGATTGTGTCATAACTTTTCTTTTATAATTATTTCCTTCTTAAATTTATAAACTAAAACTTATCCCTTTGTGTATATACACAGGATAAAATTCAAATTCCTGAAGAAAGAAGTTAATTTTTTAGTTCAATATTAGGATAAAGCAGAAGAACAAGTAATTAACTGTGGAAAATACTGAAATCAGTACCTTCTCTACCAAAAGGAGTAAGTGAAATAGCATTTCATAGCATTTTGCTGATTAAACTCGACTTCCTCAAATACGGCTCAAATAATATCATGCCCGCATAATTAGTTATGATTACCATAGTCTTTATCTAGGGTTGATAGCGAAGGCTAAAGTAAAAGCCATCATCTTGAGCGTTATTACCACGATCGCTCAGATCGATAAATGGAAATCCATAATCGAGGCGCAAAAACAGATTATCAATTCCCATTGCCTGATTCCATATTAATCCTAAGCCTGCGCCCACTAAAAAAGTTTGATTGGGGAGCGGATTGGGGTTATCAGATTGATTCCAGACGGCTCCCATATCCACAAATGGCGCAAGTTGAATTGTCGATAATCCAGATTCATTACGCTGGACTGTAAACCGATCTTCGATCGCTACCCGAAATCCATTATCCCCAGAACGGATATTTTGGCGATATCCCCTTACAGATTGTCCGCCGCCAATCACAAATTGCTGGGAAGGTAAAAGGCTATCTGGTGTAAGCTGCAAGTCTGCTTGGATGAGCAATAAATGATCGTTACTGAGTTGCTGCACGCGCTGTATTTGACCCAACCAACTGAAAAAGCGACCATCGGGTATGGGGTCATTGTTGATAGTTGCGTTTAATATATCAACACCAAAATTAAATTGCGATCGCAAAAACCAAGCTCCTTTTGGTTCGCGCCTGATATAATCTTGAGCAAATTTAATTACACTGGTGCGGCTAACGCCATTGGCATCAGGCCCAATGCCAAAGGGGGTTGCGAGGTTATCAAACAGGAAGGTTTGACCATCTTGATAGGTAAATCCTAAAGATAAGGCAAATTCTTCTCTAGGCGATCGAATCAATGGTTGACGATAATTGATTTCATAAAGATCCTGGTTGGCGCGAATGTCAAAGGCATCAAAGGGTGGCTCAGTAATTTCGTTGCGATTAAATGCGGCTCGAATCTGCACTTTGCCATTCATGGCGTTGAGGGGAACCTGATAACTAAAATCAAACACATCGGAACCACCAGAGAGTGTATGGTAATATGAGCCAGCTAACTCATCTCCCATACCAGTTAAATTGCGCGATCGCAATTCAACACCCAATCTTTCCGCGCCAATACTGGGAGGCGAATAATTATCTACACCCAAACTACCAATTAAAGTTTTTGCCTCTTCAACTCTGACAACGAGAATACTTTGACCAACCTTACCCGTTGGACGCAAACTCGCTTCCACATTTTTGAACAGAGGATCTAGCCGCAGTAGCCTTAGTTGTTCTTCGAGCTTACCAGTATTCAGAGGAATACCCGCACCTAGTTGGATGCGACTACGAATATAAGATGGGTTTAATCGCCGCGTCCCTTGGATGTCAATCTCTGTCAAACGCCCTTCCAACACTTGAATTACCACAACACCATCTGCGGTACTTGATTGTTGAGTGTCTGGAATTGCTCTAGAATTTATATACCCTTTATTTAGGTAAAGCTGGGTAACGGCATCGGCGGCTTGTCTGATTTCTTCTAAAGTTAAGTCCCGTCCTTCAAACGGTTTCACTACTGGATTAAAATCATTTTCCTGAAAAACTGTGCTACCTACAACCTGAATTTTCCGAACCCGAATCCGTTGTGGTGTTTCTGATTGTGGGTTAGTTGCTGGAGTAGGTTCTGTTGACTGTACTATTTGTAACTCTGACTGACTGCTATTTTGAATCGAGTCCGATGTAAAAATATTAGCTCTAGCTCTCAGTCCATTTGCAGTTACAATCCAGACCGCAGGCAGAATTAGCAAGCCACACCGAAAGCTGAAACTGTGCTGACTGCATTTAGTAATTGCCAAACTCCGGCAATTGTCTAACTGATGAGATAAATAGACAATTTTTTGCTGAGTCGTTGCTCTAGGCTGAACACCAGTTTCTGTTTCTTTTCTCATTTCTCTTCAATGGAGTGCCTTATTTAACGACTGGGCTGATTTGGATTTTGGAGTGTGCTATGGCTGTATGAGTATTTCAATATCATATTTTTGATATTCAAATTTCAAAAGATTTGTAACTAAAACTATAATTAACAGCAATTTATTCTAAGTGATAGTCCTTAGCATTATATTGTGGTAACAGGTAGAAAACTTGGGAAAACTTCGATGTCACCACTGATTTCCATTGTCATCGTCAATTACAATCGGGAGTCTTACCTTCAAGAAGCGATCGCTAGCGTCTTAGCGCAGACATGGCAAAACTTTGAGCTACTAATTTGGGATAATGGCTCTACAGATGGATCGGTAGCGATCGCTCGCGCTTATGCTCAAAAAGATGGGCGAGTGCGGGTGGTGGAGGCAGACAATCAAGGAGTTGCTGCGGCTTGTAAGGCAGCGATCGCGCAAACTAGCGGCACTTACATCGGTATATTAGACAATGATGATATCCTTGCCCCCACAGCTCTTGCTCAAACCGCTACAGTCCTCAATAGCCATCCAGAAACGGGATTTGTTTACACTGACTACTTAAATATTGATCGAGACGGCAAAGTTATTGGTTATGGCGATCGCTGTAACATTCCTTACTCTCAATCAGGTCTGTTGGTAGATTTCATGACTTTCCACTTCCGCTTGATGCGGCGATCGGTTTATGACCGAGTGGGAGGTGTTAACGAATCGTTCTCTTGCTGTGCCTATGATTATGACTTATGTCTGCGACTTTCAGAAGTAGCCCAAGTGCGCCGAGTCAAAGAGCCACTTTATTTCTACCGAAATCATTCTCAAAACATTTCTGTTACTAGACAAAAAGAACAAATACTCTGGTCTAAACGAGCGATCGCTCAAGCACTTTGGCGGCGAGGATTAGCAGACAAGTTACAAATTGATGTAGAATTGCCCACAAGTCGCTTCATAGTACGCTGCAAAAAATCTTTATTAGACCTCTTGCATAAATCAAAAATAAGAAAGAACCCCACCCCGCCAAAGCTGCGCTTTGTCTCCCCTCCCGAAGAGCGGGGAGGGGTTGGGGGTGGGGTGTTAGGGACTTGTGCAAGAGGTCTATTGTCTAATATCGCCGCTTCAGGCTTAGTTATTGCCTCGCTGGTAAATCCCAAATTAGCCCAAGCACAACAAATAGTTCCTGCTGCCGATGGGACAAACACAATTGTAACTCCCAACGGCAATCGACTTGACATCACTGGCGGCACAACTTCAAGAGATGGTGCAAACCTCTTTCACAGCTTTCAACAGTTTGGAATTTCACCAGAACAAATTGCCAACTTTCAAGCTAGTCCGGCGCTGCAAAATATCCTTGGTCGAATTACAGGCGGGAATGCCTCGGTTATCAATGGTTTAATTCAGGTGACAGGTGGCAATGCTAACCTTTTCTTGATGAATCCAGCCGGGTTTATTTTTGGAGCAAACGCTAGTTTAAATGTACCTGGTGCTTTTACAGTGACAACAGCCAACGGCATCGGTTTTGGCAGTAGTTGGTTTAACGCTATCGGTGTTAATGACTACATAAATTTAGTGGGAAACCCCAATGGATTTGCCTTTAGTATGAACCAGCCAGGAGCGATCGCCAATGCTGGAAATTTGGCAGTAGGTGCTGGGCAAAATTTGAATTTATTCGGCGGTACTGTAGTCAACACCGGGCAACTTTCAGCACCCGGAGGGCAAATTAATGTTACATCAGTACCAGGACAAAATTGGGTGCGTCTCAGTCAGCCAGGAAATCTGCTGAGTCTAGAAATTCAGCCCCTCGCCTCTAGTCGCACTCAACCCAATAACTGGACAATTCCCATCGCCTCAATACCCGAATTGCTCACAGTTGGTAACACAGGGTTAACTGCCAATCCTGATGGAACTGTAAAATTAACAAACTCCAATGTCACAATTCCCATAACTCCAGGTACGACGATTGTTTCTGGGAAAGTGAATACATCAAGTCAAACAGGCGGTACTGTAACTGCTTTGGGTAAAAAAGTCGCAGTGATTGATGCCAATATTAACGCCTCTGGAAATAATGGCGGCGGTACTGTGCTAATTGGTGGCGATTATCAAGGTAGAGGGACTTTACCCAGCGCAGATCGGACTTATGTAGACTCAAAATCCGTCATTAATGCCGATAGTAATTTGAATGGAAATGGCGGACGGGTAATTGTTTGGGGTAACGACACAACCCAGTTTTTTGGAAAAATTTCGGCTCGTGGAGGAGCAAATTTTGGCAATGGTGGAAATGTCGAAGTATCAGGCAAAAATTTCTTGACCTTCAACGGTTTGGTAGATACTTCAGCCGTCAATGGCAACTTTGGCACTTTATTACTAGACCCCAGCACATTGACCATTATCGATGGTGCAGCAGGGACAGGTGATTTTGATGCTACAGCAGGCAACATTGCCTTTGGCGATGCAGATATTGGGGCTAACACTGTTTCTTGGGGTGCGATCGCAGCTTCAGGTGCAAATATCAACTTACAAGCTACAGGCAACATTACCATCGATGACATCACCGGAGCTACAGCTGGAGTAACGACTCCTGGTATCGCTACATTAAACTTGGATGCTGGAAGCTTTAACCTGTCCTCACAAACTGGTTCTGTAAACTTTGTCAATCCCACCAACACCATCCAGACAACTGGGGGAGCGATTAACATTTCTGGAGCTAGTTTATCACTGGGCAATCTCAATACAACTACTGATTTTTCTGGCAATAGTGGCAATGTCAACTTGTCTGCGACTGGCGACATCGTTGCGGGCAACATTATCGCCAGTGGCCAAGGCTACTTGGCAGGTAATATTACAGTCACAAGCAGCAATGGTGGGATTACTCTAAATAATCTCGATACCAGCAACACTGAAGGGTTTAATACTATTAATACTGCTGGAACAGTCAGTTTGAGTGCCGCAGGCAATATTCTCACAGGTAGGATTGATGCTTTTTCAAATGATGCTGATAGCTCAGGTCAGGCTGGTGATGTAGTCGCAACAACCACAGGCGGCAGTATTACCACAGAGGCAATTAACTCGTCTGTAGTTAAGGAAGGAGGTGGCGATTTTATCGGCACGGCTGGCGCGATTAGTTTAACTAGCAGAGATAATATCACTGTGAATGATGCCATTAACGCCTCAGCAAGTGCGATCGGAGTCGATGGAACTGGAAACCTGACATCTGGCAACGTTACCTTACAGACTACCAATACATCTGGTAGCAATATTCGTTTTACCAACATCAACACCCAGGCGATCGCAGACGACTTTGTTGATGGAAACACAGTTCAAGGTGGCAATGTGCAAGTGCTAACCAACGGACTGATTCAAGGAATTGGAACCGGTGAAGCGATCGCAACTGGTGGATTTTTTACTGGCGAAGGAGGTACTAACGTTCAACCTTTAACAGGAGGTACTGTTAACATTCGCCATGATGGTGGCCCAAACAATGTAGATTTTATTGTCGGTGATGCAAGTGTCAATGGTACAGCAGGGTCAATTAATACAGGTGACAATTCAATCATCGCTAATAGCTTTCCAGTCTTGCCAAATGGTGGAGATGCTAGCGGTACACCAACCCGCATCATCATTACATCTGTCAACACACCGCCGACATTAACGGCAAACTCATTGCTACCCGATACCCAAACTAATCAACCAGTTACCTTAACGTTCTCTAGTTTGGCTCCACTGGTCAGCGATACTAATAATGACATCACCTCCATCAAGATCGATGTCGTGAATACGGGAAATATCACTGTCAATGGCGTTCCCGTTATCCCTGGTGTTACAACCTTATCTAGCGGCGATACTTTAGTATACACACCTCCAGCAGATACAAATGGGTCACTAAATGCTTTTGTAATTAGTGCAAATGACGGCGTTTCCTCTTCTGCACCTGTACAGATAGGAATCAACGTCAGTCAAACTCCTACTCCCAATCCTGAACCTCCCAATCCTGAACCTCCCAATCCTGAACCTCCCAATCCTGAACCTCCCAATCCTGAACCTCCAAATCCTGAAACTCCAAATACTAACCCCTGCACATTCCAATGCAATCTACCAAGTAAACCGAATAACCCTGTCCTCAATAATCCTCAGATTGATAACCCCGTTCTTAATCCCAACCCCACTCCCGAAGACAATTTCACAGATGATTTTGCCGACCATTTAGGCATACCCAGCCCTAAAATCAAAACACTAGATGATGCCAAAGAAATTGCTCGTAAAATTGAAGAAGCCACTGGTATTAAACCTGCATTTATATATATCAGTTTTGTCCCTGTGGAAATTCAACCAGAGGTAAATTTAGGCAAAGCTCAAAAATTTACGAAACAGTTAAATACCGTAACAGAAAAAGATAGCGACCAACTAGAAGTTGTAGTAGTAACCGGAAAAGGCGATCCTATCCGCAAGCGCATCCCAGAAACAACTAAAGCCAAAGTTCTGCAAGTAGCTCAAGAATTTCGCGACCAAATCGTTAGTCCACAAAACCGTCGTCGCACCGGTTATTTGCGTTCATCTCAACAACTTTATCACTGGATTATTGCACCACTAGAGGCAGATTTACAAGCGAGAGAAATCAACAATCTGGTCTTTTTACCAGATATTGGGTTACGTTCAACTCCAATGGCAGCACTTCACGATGGTAAGGGATTTCTAGTAGAAAAATATAGTATCGGCTTAATGCCTAGTCTTAGTTTGACTAATACCCTCTATAAAGACATTAAAAAATCTCAAATTTTAGCGCTGGGGATTTCTCAAAGTACTCAGGGACAAGAGCCTTTACCAGCAGTCCCCCTTGAGTTATCAACACTAGTATCTAAACTTTGGCAAGGCAAATTATTGTTAGATAAGCAAGCCACCTTAGAAAATCTTAAAACTATCCGCCGCCAACAACCTTTTGGAATTATTCACATGGCAACTCATGCCGATTTTGCTAGGGGTGCTTTAAATAATTCTTATATTCAACTGTGGGAAGACAAGTTACGCTTGAATCAATTACGACAGTTGCGCTTGAATGAACCTGAAGTTGAAATGCTCGTGCTGAGTGCTTGTAGAACAGCTTTAGGAGATGAAGAATCCGAACTGGGATTTGCGGGTTTAGCAGTGCTGGCAGGTGTAAAAACTAGTGTTGCTAGTCTTTGGTCGGTTAATGATGCTGGCACAGCGGCGTTGATGACAAAATTTTATGAGAATTTAAAGACAACTCCAATCAAGGCAGAAGCTCTCAAACAGGCTCAGGTAGCTATGCTCAAAGGGCAAATTTATGTAAAGGATGGACAAGTGCAAGGTTTAGGAGGAGTTGAAAATTTGCCTTTACCTGCTGACAGTGCTGATGAATCACTTATACATCCTTATTATTGGGCTGGATTTACAATGGTTGGTAATCCTTGGTGAAGATAGAGAATATGGAGTCAACCCCTTTGGGGAATTCAAAATTCAAAACTTGTACTGAGCGCAGTCGAAGTATTCAAAATTCAAAATTAACGTGAGTTCGACGGCTCTAAAAACCCCACTTCCATTCCTCTCCCCCACAGGGAGAGAGGCTTTGAAACCCTAATTTTTTCGTTGTCAACTAAAAATATTTCTGCCCCTCTCCGCCTCGGAGAGGGGTCGGGGAGAGGTTCATCGAACTTACGTTCAAAATTACAATCCCCATAAATGAATTTAGGAGCTTGTATCCTTTTTGTCTTTGGTCATAAATCGAGCGACGTACTTCTAGTAGATACTACGGTTGAAAGATATGTCTTCTTGCGGATGAACGCTACAATTTATCAGAAAATCAAGAAGTAGTTAAATCCAGAGTGGCTTCATGACGGCTAATTTAACACCTAAAGCGACATTTGACTTTATTAACGTGCTATCCCAAGCTGCGGTTAAGTATAGAGAACCAAAAAGTATACGCCCTAGTGCTGAAATATTAGTAAAGGCGTTGCTACAAGCAGAAAAAACTGCCAAGCAACAAAAGTTGACTTATCCTTTTGAGTTTCTGCTCGGTAAATGGGAACTTTGCTTTGTCACTGGCACTAAAAAAAACAGAGGTAGCGGGGGAATTGTATTAGGTAACGGTTTCTATGTACCCAAGTTCATGGCAATTCATGTTTCCTTTGATGCCACTTTGGAACAAAATTCAGACAGAGGCGAAATTACTAATCAGGTTGAGCTTAACCCAGTTTCACTGAAACTCACGGGGCCAGTGCAATATTTCGGGAAGAAAAATTTATTGGCTTTTGATTTTAACCAGATGATTATCAGTTTGTTCGATCGTGTTATTTACGATAGAGCAAACCGTGGTAGTAAAGTTCAAACAGAAGATTTCTACAACCAACCGATAGCTAAACTACCGTTCTTTGGCTTCTTTTTAGTCACAGAAGATTTCATTGCAGCTCGCGGTCGTGGGGGAGGATTGGCATTTTGGATTCGATAAACTTAAAGACGCTTGCAGAAAATCAGGCAGTCTTGTTCGAGGCAAAAGGAAAGAGAATTTGACTTATTTGTTTGATTAGTAGCAAGTGGTGCAACCATTTTTACAAATCAAATAAGTACTTCACATCATCTGCACTTGATTACTTAGGGAGTGATAGAGTTCGCCTGATTTGGTCTTTTATCTTGCATTATCAAAAAAGTATATGCTACTATTGATAATTGTGTGGTTAAGGACGTATAGCTCAGTTGGTTAGAGCGCTACGTTGACATCGTAGAGGTCACTGGTTCGAATCCAGTTACGTCCATTATTGTACAGTGACTAATTATTTGTCATTGTGTGACTTTTGTCGATTGCCAATTTGTTTGTCCGCGTTGACAAATTAATGTCCATATTGACAGATAAATGTCCGCGTTGACAAATTAGTGTCCATTAGGCAGTCTGGATAAGGTATATCAAAAATGAGCTGCTATGGTCACAATACCAGTTTAACAAGGACGTAACTGGATTCGCTTTCAACCCACCTTTTATAAAAAACCTTGATTAGGCCTGATGTGAATTAGAAATGTCTCTGTCCTATAAGGGTTTCTATATCTAGATTCGCCCAAAACCATTATTTTGGTTACTATCTACGAAATTACAAGCCTTTCAAGACTTAATTCACATTAAAGGTTTGATTATGAATTCGTAAACTTATATCAAAAACTTTCAACCCGCCTCAAGCTGTGAGGGGTATTGAAACCTAAAGCAATAGTTTGCAAAAAATGTTGATGCCATCTTTCAACCCGCCTCAAGCTGTGAGGGGTATTGAAACCTCGCTCTGTTCAGGACTCTCGCATAACCAACTTTAGTGCTCTTTCAACCCGCCTCAAGCTGTGAGGGGTATTGAAACTTTAGTTAATGTCATAGTAAAGCACCTAGTTCATTCTTTCAACCCGCCTCAAGCTGTGAGGGGTATTGAAACCCCATCTGGATGAGTGATTGAGTGTCTTTCCTCCTTATGCTTTCAACCCGCCTCAAGCTGTGAGGGGTATTGAAACCCCAGCAGATGCTAAAGCAGAATCAGCAATAATCAAGCTTTCAACCCGCCTCAAGCTGTGAGGGGTATTGAAACCCAGCGCCTCAAACCCTTCACGAATAAAGACTTCTAGAAGCATTTTTGTCAGGTCTGCCAAAATCGCCTGTCAGTTAACAGTTAAAAAAGTAAATTAACTGACATCATAAAAGCTACAAGCCTTAATCGATAAGCGATTTGAAGTTTTGGCAGATCCCCAGGGAAATTGACCCCGCTTCGATTCGCCAAAAAATAATTAAGGTGGGTTCCTCCTTGGTCGGAGGTGATTCGGTAGCCACCACTGCGGTAAACCCGCACCTCTATTACTGGGGGCGCACCTTATTCCTGTCCGCAAGGGACAGCAGCATCAAGGTGGGCAGCTACCAGGGTCAGAAAGCAAGACTATTTGACAACAGTCAAACTAACCCAAATTTACACAGCACAGAGGCTTATAACAAGCATGAACTGCGGCGCTGTTAAATTTTCTTATTCTATTATCAAGGTTCGGTGTTTTGTCAATCAGTTTATTTTGCGGGAATAGTAAGCTGCGATCGCTAATTCTTTCGCTTTCTCCTGCGAGCTTCCTCTAACTGACTGTTTTGCTTCCTCTACAACAATTCCAGCTTTTTTTGCTTGATTTTGAATGCTTGTAATCAATCTGCCATAACTCCACTGATGAACACTAACTCGATACTGTTTGGCATACTTTTTTTGAACTTCTATTAAGTCTGATTTTTGTTCAGCTTTGGCTTGAACCTCACTTTGAACTTGTTCTCGCATATCACCCAACTTAGGAAGGACAATACTACCAGCTTTATATGTTTGTGCGATCGCTAGAATTTCTTTAGCTATCAATCTGTCTACATACTGCCCTAACTCTGATTCTCCCAATTGATTTGGTGCAGCAAGTGTTTGAGCTATTTGGCGTTGATGAGATAAGTAATGCTTTTGTTGTCGCTGTCTATTAAGCAGTCTGTAATTATCACCAAGTATTTGTTTAATACTCCGGTGGATAAGCGCTTTACCTGTGGAGCCATCAACGACTGCTACTGTTGTAGGCTTTTCTAGACCAAAGCTAACACCAACAAGAATATGAGATCGGCCTTTATATAAGGGCTTGCTGGGGCGGGGAAAGGGGTTATTAATTCTGGCTAATGTGGAGTTTTTCCTTTTTATATAAGCTAGCTGTTTTTCATTGAGGTCATCCTTAGCTTCAGTTTTGGTGATAGTCTTAGCAATTTCTTCTGCTTTTTCTTCTCTAACTAGATTTGTTCCTTCATCTGTCCACAGGCGAGTATCTACAGAACAATAGAGAATTAAATGGTTAACATCCCAAGGTTCGCCTTTGCCTTCCTCTTCCTGCCAAGCAATAAGTCCACTTCGGAGAGTGAAGAGGCTACTAGAGTGCTGTTGTTTACCGATTCGTTTTATTTGCTGGTCTTCATAGAAACGTTGAAACCAATGGAGTTGACGAGAATCACAATATACTTGAAAAGTATGTTCACTAAGACCATTGAATTTCACGCAGATGCGCCCATATTTGTTTTTAAACCAAGTCATATCTTCATTGGTCTCAAAAGCAACTGGAAAAGGCACTCTACCAAATTTTTTTAATAAATTGTCTTGCCATGATTTCGCCTCAGTTTCATTGCTAGGAACTTTTTGAGTGGCAATAATGAGAGTTTCTAGCCATTTCGTATCGGTTAAATCTCTTCCTTTAGGAATTCGAGCAGCTAGCTGTTCCGTGAGACGTTCAATTTGAATTTCTACTTTGCGCCGACGCTGGGCAAACTTTTTTAGGTCTTCTTCTTTCTCAGTCACTTTGCATCTATTTTTAAGCAAATAGCTGATAGCGCAACGAGTTAGGTTATCTTCTGTGTTGCTGTAAGCCTCAAATAGGCTCTTGGAGACAGTGCGATTGCTATCCGAATCTTTTGATTTTTTAGTTTTTTGCCGTTTCTTTCCTTTGGCTGGTTGTGGTTCAATCGTATCTGGCTGGGGTGTAACTTGAGCCAGAATTTCAGTAGCTTTGATACGAAGGCTTTCTAAGTTAACACCACTGGCTTCTACTAATTCAGTATCACTTTTGAGCATTTCCAACCAGCGATTTTTACCGTCTAGTTGGTACTGCAACCTTTTCATCAGTGCTAACCAAGATTTGTAGATGTAATTAACTCTATTGATCGCACTCGTGTAAAACCGTCCTGGTTGACCAATAAAGCGAGAGTCGGTTTTGAGTACTGCACACAGTTGCTTGACTATCCCAGTAGGTATTTTTCCCTTTTGTCGCCAGGTTTCAAAGTCAGGATCTTGAGCTACTTGAAACAGTAATTCATTAATCAGTGGAGTGTTTTTATCTGCCATGAGCTTCCATAGCTGTTGGCGAGTTACAACACTAGCGACAAGACGACACTGAATCGTGTTTTGACTCATCGATTTTAAATTTAAAAAACATATTATGTTCAATAATACCATATATGTTTAGTAAAATGCTGTGCATAAAATGATTTCATGCAGGAAACTTTTTTTACGAGTAAACAAGCTGCTGAAATCACAGGCTGCACTCTGCGCCAGCTCCAATACTGGCGAGAAAAGGGTGTAGTTATGCCTGTTATCGGTGAAACTGGAATAGGGCGTAGTATTTATTACTCAAAGCCGAATTTGATGGAACTGGCAGCAATGTTATATTTTCTGTCGATGGGATTGAGTTTTGATATTGCCAGTACTACGCTGAGAACCCTCAAAGACAAGGAACCGGAGTTATTTGAATCTGGTAAAGGTAGTCGGTGGATGCTACTTTGGCAGGGACATAAGCGATCGCTAAATCTTGTAGTGTATGACCGAGAACAAGCGATCGCATCTTTAGATGAGGGTAAACCTGTAATTCCTGTGTGGCTGGATGTGATTTATCAGCAGTTGATGAATAAATTGGTGCGATAGAAGAAAACTGCTATTCGTATACTCTAGATAAATAGTAGTAATTTTACTGATACTAATGTTACTTGCGCTTCTCATAAAAAGGCATGAGAATTTGTGTAAGTGCATAGTAACCCAGTGATGAAACCGGAAGAACAGGCAAGGCAAAAGATAGATCAATTACTCACCGCCGCAGGATGGGTTATCCAAGACTATGAGCAAGTTAACTTGGGTGCAGGGTTGGGAATTGCGGTACGGGAATATCCCTTGAAATCTGGTTATGCTGATTACTTGCTATTCATCAATCGCAAAGCTGTTGGAGTTCTTGAAGCGAAACCTGCTGGATTTGCTTTAAGCGGTGTTGAAATACAATCTGACAAATATTCCTTTAACTTGCCTAAAACTCTCCCTTGTCACCAAAAGCCTTTACCTTTCATCTACGAAAGCACTGGTACAGAAACATTTTTTCGAGACTCCCGTGACCCTGATTATCGCTCTAGGCGGGTGTTTACTTTCCATAAACCGGAAACGCTACAGGAATGGCTAGGCAAGCCTGACACCCTTAGAGGGCTTTTGCAACTATTACCCACGATTGAAACTGAAGATTTACGAGATTGTCAGAAAGAAGCGATCGCAGGTTTATTTAATTCTCTCAAAGAAAATCGCCCTAGAGCTTTGATTCAGATGGCGACGGGTGTAGGTAAAACCTATACTGCTGTGAGTTTTATCTACTGGCTGATTAAGTTAGCAGGGGCAAAACGGGTTTTGTTTTTGGTGGATCGGAAGAATTTGGGAGAGCAAACCCAGAAGGAGTTTCAGCAGTATGTCACCCCTGATGATGGGCGCAAGTTTACTGAACTCTATAATGTGCAGTTGTTGACTTCCAATACCATCGATCCGGTGAATAAGGTGTGTGTCACTACGATTCAGCGTCTTTATTCGATGTTGCGGGGAGAAGCTGAATTTGAGGCAGAAAATGAGGAAGCATCACAGTTCGATCGGGAAGAGGAAAACCAGCAACCCAAGGATGTGGTTTATAACCCGAAAATTCCCATTGAAACCTTTGATTTCATAATCACCGATGAATGTCACCGCTCGATTTACAACGTGTGGCGGCAAGGTTTGGAATATTTTGATGCTTTCATTATCGGACTAACGGCAACGCCATCTCTGCAAACTTTTGGCTTTTTCGATCAGAACTTGGTGATGGAGTATTCCCACGAACGGGCGGTAGCTGATGGGGTGAATGTAGGGTATGAAGTTTATCGCATTCGCACCCAAATTACAGAACAGGGTAGCAATATCCAAGCAGGATTTTACATTGATAGACGCGATCGCCAAACTCGTGCCATCCGTTGGCATCGGTTAGATGAAGATGTAAGCTATGCGGAGAGGGAGTTAGATCGTTCTGTTGTGGCGATGGATCAAATTCGCACGGTGATTCGCACTTTTAAACAGCGATTATTCACCGAGATATTCCCTGGTAGAACTGAAGTTCCCAAAACCCTGATTTTTGCCAAAGATGACTCCCACGCTGAAGATATTGTGCGAATTCTGCGCCAAGAATTTGGCAAGGGAAATGAGTTTTGTAAAAAGATTACCTATCGCACTACAGGGGAGAAAGCAGAAGATTTAATCGCCAGTTTCCGCAACTCCTATAATCCCCGCATTGCTGTCACCGTTGATATGATTTCCACCGGGACAGATATCAAACCTCTGGAATGCTTGCTATTTATGCGGGATGTGAAATCGCGGATTTATTTTGAGCAGATGAAAGGACGGGGAACCCGCACAATTAATCCCACAGATTTTCAGGGAGTGACACCGGATGCTCAAGTGAAGGAACAATTCGTAATTGTGGATGCGGTGGGGGTGTGCGAGTCGGATAAAACTGATTCTCGACCTTTGGAGCGCAAACGCAGTGTACCTTTTGATAAATTAGTGCAAGCAGTGGCATTGGATCAGCGAGATGAAGATACGCTAATGTCCTTGGCGGGACGCTTGGCAAGGTTAGAAAGGCAACTAAATCCTGATGAACGTACAGAATTAAAAACTGCTGCTGGGGGCAAGTCTATTCCACAGATTACCAGAGAGTTACTCGATGCCCTCGATCCAGATAAGCAAATTGAACAGGCGATCGCCCAGTTTCAAACCCCAACACCCACAGAAACACAACAGCAGCAAGCAGCAGAGGTATTAATCAACCTTGCTTGTCAACCTTTTGATAATCCCCAGTTTCGGAATTTGCTCAAAGATATTAAAAGTAATAATGAGCAGCTAATTGATACAGTTAGTCAGGATGTGGTGTTAGCGGCGGGATTTGATACCAGCGCCAGGGATAAGGCGATGGGCACAGTGGAGACTTTTCGCCAGTGTATTGAGGCGAATAAGGATAATATTACCGCGCTGCAAATTCTTTATAATCAGCCCTATGGACAGCGACAGTTAACCTACGAGCAGATTAAGCAGTTAGCGAATGCCCTAGAACGTCCACCCTGCAACCTGACAACAGAGAAGTTATGGCAAGCATACGCCCAGTTGCAAGCGGATAAAGTCAGGGGTGCTGGGGTGCAAAAGCTGTTGACAGATATCATTTCTCTGGTACGCTTTGCGATGGGGGAAACGGAGACGTTAGAACCCTATGCGGTGATAGTTGAGGAGAAGTTTCAGCAGTGGTTAGCAGGAAAAGCGTTTACCTCACAGCAGGTGGGATGGTTGGAAAAGATTAAGGAGCATATTGCCACCAGTGTGAGGATTGAGCCAGAGGATTTACAGGAAATGCCACAGGAGGCGTTTCAGGGTTATCAGTTGTTTGGAAATGATTTAATGGATATTCTGAATGAGTTAAATGAGGTGTTAGCTGCGTAATGGGTGAGGAGTTATATGAGTTACCAAAAGGCTGGGTTTGGGTAAAATTTGAGCAACTGGTTCAGGAATTTCAAAATGGGCTTTCAAAGCGTAAAGGATTACAAGGGAATCCAACACACGTACTCCGATTAGCGAATATAGTGAATGGCAAAATTACGCCCAATGAACCACGAGACATTTTACTAACAGATGAAGAACTTGAGAAATACTTACTCAAAGTAAATGAATTAATTTGTATCCGAGTAAATGGAAGTGACAACTTAGTTGGAAGAGTAGTAATTTTTAATGAAAAAGAACCTTGGGCTTTCTGTGACCATTTTATTAAAATTAGTTTGATTGCAGGGTTAGTATCTGTATCTTATATATCCTACTTATTTAATACGAAGATAATACGTAATTACATTAGTCTAAATAAAGTTTCTAGCGCAGGACAAAATACAGTTAGTCAAACAACTATATCCGCAGTACCTATACCACTTCCCCCACTCGCTGAACAACATCGTATAGTTACCAAAATTGAGGAACTATTCACCCAACTTGATGCAGGTGTAGAGTTACTCAAAAAAGTAAAAGCCAAATTAAAACGCTACCGTCAGGCGGTGCTAAAAGCCGCAGTCGAAGGAAACTTAACTAAAGAATGGCGGGAAGCCAATCAAGGAGAATTAGAACCCGCCTCAGTGTTACTTGAACGCATCTTCAAGCAGCGACGGGAGAAGTGGGAAGCCGAACAACTGGCGAAGATGAAAGCGCAGGGTAAAACTCCCAAAGATGACAGTTGGAAGCTGAAATATAAAGAACCAGTTGCACCAGATACGTCTGATTTATCTGAATTACCTGATGGCTGGATATGGGGAACAATAGCACAAGTAGCTGAATGTCTTGATTATATGCGTGAGCCAGTTAGTAAGGATGAACGTGCCAAACGTATTGGTAATGTTCCTTACTATGGTGCTAATGGATTAGTAGGATATATAGACGAATATATATTTGATGAACCGTTAGTTTTAGTTGTAGAAGATGAAACTTTTATAGGTCGTCAAATTCCATTCAGTTATAAAATTACTGGTAAATCATGGGTTAATAACCATGCTCACGTTTTACGCGCTACTCAAGCAGTAGATACAGATTTTTTAAACTATTCACTTGCTTATTATCCATTTACACCTCTAACTCAAGGGACAACAGGACGGCGTAAGCTTACACAAATTGCTTTGATCTCTGCTCCTTATAGACTACCCCCTTTAGAAGAACAAAAGTATATTGTTGAAGAAGTTGAAAGGCACTTATCTGTAATCGATAAACTTGAAAAAACCATAGACACTAATATCAAACGCGCTGAAAGACTCCGCCAAACCATTTTAAAACAAGCCTTTGAAGGCAAACTCGTACCCCAAGACCCTAACGACGAACCCGCCGAAAAACTGCTAGAACGCATCAAAGCTGAGAAAGCTAACCGCGAAGCTGACAAAAAACCAAAACGTCAATCTACAATTAAATCCAAGCAACCTCGTAAATCTAAAACTACAGCTACACAATTAGAGTTGAAATTAGATGATTAAACGACTATTCCCCGTCCCCAATCATCTCCGCGAACAACTCCCAACCCTCACGGAAGACAAAAAGCAACTTCTCCAACAGCAAACCATCACCCAAGATTCCCCAGGAACAATTCTGCGGGACTTTCAAACCATCCTAGAATTTCTCCAACCTGACGGCGTTGAAGTTAGCAGCACTTATCACCAATTCTCCCTCAAATACCTCCAGCAACTCAATTCTCGCTTGAGTTACCCCATTGAAACTAACCTCAAGCGTCCCCAACAAAAATCCTACCCCTACATTTACGGGTTATATTTCGTCCTTCGCACCTCTGGACTGTCTCAAGTTATCACTCAAGGCAAAAAAAGCAAATTAGTATTAGACGAACAACTCCTCAAAATTTGGCAAAGCTTCAACCCAACAGAACAATATTTCATACTTTTAGAATCCTGGTTAATTTGGGGAGAAAGCGAAGTCTTAGGCGAACCAAGAGACCCCTTTGGACTATTATTTCGCTGCTTGCAATTTTGGCGAGACATTCCAGATGAAGGCTTAACCTTTAACAGTTACTCAGAACAAGATAAATTAGCCTATTACCCAGGCTTGCACAGTCTTAGCCTGTTTCATTTATTTGGCTTCCTCGAACTCATCCCAGGAAAACCCGAACCTGCTAAAGGATGGCGGATCGCTGCTGTAAAACGCTGTCCTTGGGGAGATGCAATGATAGCTTTAATCTCCGAAATTTATGATGAAATTGAACCAGACAAAGAAGAGGAGGAAATTACCCTTAACTTCCGCATCGCCTTTGACAAATTAAAACCATCACTCCAAACCTACTTTCCTGAATGGGAACAAACCTTAGTCATTGCCAAAGGAGAGTTTACCGACGCAATTTATACTTTTAAAGTCACCCTGCTGGATGCTTGGCGACGCATAGCCATTCCTAGTAACTTCAATCTCGATCAAGTCGCCGCAGCATTTGTTCAAGCATTTGATTTTGACTTTGATCACCTCTACCGATTCATTTACAAAGACCATTTAGGACGTACTTTTGAATTTTCCCATCCCTTTGTTGATATTCCCCCAAACACCAGCGATTTTCGCTTGGGTGAATTACCACTAAAAATAGGAAATCATCTACAATTTATCTTTGATTTATTGGATGAGTGGGAGTTTGATTTGCAGCTAGAAAAAATTGAGCCTGCTAATGCCAAAATCAAAAAGCCCAAAATTCTTGAGTCTCATGGTGAAGCACCAGCACAGTATAGCGAAGAGGAAGAGCTTTAATTGCGATCGCACATTCACAACCTGTCAGAATTGGTAATGCGATCGCTCTTACTGTATGAGTGTAAAGGGATGGGGAGTGCGATCGCCTAAATATCGCTTGCATATCTCCCAGATTTATTCTCCATCTTCCACTGCACCTAATGCTTTAAGTGTGGCTTTTTCAGATTCGGTTAAGCCTTTAACGCCTGTGATGTTCATGCGTTCATAAGGGCGATCATTGATTATTGTTTTCAGACATTCACCTGTTTTGACATTCCACAACTTAATTGTGTCATCTTTACCTGTACTTGCAAGAGTTTGACCATCATAACTAAAAGCTATTGAAGAAACTTTACCAGTGTGCCCCTGTAATGTTTTTAGGCACTCTCCTGTTTTGATATCCCATATTTTTAGAGTTTTGTCATTACTAGCACTGGCTATAGTTTTAGCATCCGGACTAAAAGCAACTGAAGAAACTTTATCAATGTGTCCTTGTAAAGTTTTGACGCAATCTCCTGTGCTGATATCCCATATTTTCAAGGTATAGTCACTACTAGCACTGGCTATAGTTTTACCATCCGGACTAAAAGCAATTGAATTAACTATGCTAGTATGTCCTTTTAATGTATTAAGACATTCACCACTAAAAACATGCCAAAGTTTCACTGTTTGGTCAAGACTACTACTAGCAAGGATTGGATTTATTGGGCTAAAAACAACACAAGATATTGAATTAGTATGACCTTCTAGAGTTTTGAGACGTTCTCCGTTGCCAACATTCCAAAGTATGATTTTTTTGTCTGCACTACCACTTGCAAGGATTCCACCATTTGAATTAAAGCTAACTGACCAAACCCAATTAGAATGCCCATACAAAGTAGTGAGGCATTCTCCGCTGCTAACATCCCATATTTTAACAGTATCATTACTGCTACCACTGGCAAGTTTTTGACCATCTGAACTAAATACTGCTGAGGATGTTGAATTGCTACTTTTATGTAAAGTTTTTAGGCATTTGCCAGTGTTAACATCCCATAGCTTCAGACTTTGGTCAAAACTGCTACTTAAAATAAATTTACTATTTGGGCTAAAAGTAACTGAACATATCCAGTTACTATAACCCTGCAAAATTTTCAAACATTCACCATTTTGGATATCCCATAATCTTACTGTTTGGTCATGGCTTCCACTGGCAATTTGTTGATTATCTGCATTAAAAGATACTGAACGTACAACATCTGTATGCCCATAAAAAGTTTTTAAGCATCCACCACTACTTACTTTCCATAGCTTTATTGTTTGGTCAATACTACCACTGATAAGCATATCGCTATTAGGACTAAATGCAACTGAAAATACACCTTTACTATGACCCCAGCAAGTGTTTATACATTCACCAGTTTGAAGGCTCCATATTTTTACAGTTGTATCATCACAACTACTAGCTAAAGTCTGACCATCTGGGCTAAAAGTAAGGGAGTATATCTTCTTTTCATGTGCTTCTAAAACTTTAAAACATTTACCGCTCTGAATATTCCATAGTCTTATCGTTAGATCATCACCACCACTAGCAAGAACATTACCGTCTGGACTGAAAGCAACTGACCATATCCAACTCGTATGACCTTTTAGAGTTTTAACGCATTCACCAGTAATAACATCCCAGAGTTTTATTGTTTGATTAACACCACCAGTAGCAACGATTCTTCCATTTGGACTAAAAGCAACTGAATAATTAAAATCCTGAAAAATTTGCAGACATTCACCAGTGCTGACATTCCACAATCTAATGGTCATATCATCACTGCCACTAGCAAAGATTTTACCCTCTGGACTGAATGTAATTGAACGTACCCAATCAGTATGACCTTTAAAAGTCAAGATTTCATTTCCACTAGTAGCTTCCCACAATCGAACAAAGCCATTACTATCACCAGTTGCTAACAAGTTTCCATCTGGGCTAAATGTTACTGACAAAACACTTCCCAAAACTTTAGCAAAGAATGATTCTGCTAGATTTGCTGTAGTAAAATTTACACCTCTTAAACTAGCATTAGAAAAATCAGCCCTTTTAATCACTGCATACGATAAATTTTTCTCATCTAACACCGCTTTATCTAACTTCACAGCCAGCGTCGCCGCATTCCCGCCAACATAACCCACCTCATCTTCAGTCTTACCCCTAGTTGCTTCAATAACAGTAATCAGAGACTCTTCATTAGCCAATATTGGCAAAAGCAAATCTATCACTGCTTTTGTAAGTGGCGCTTTACCAAAGCTGTCCCTCAACTTATCCAAAGACTCACTTTTAAATTCCCTGAGTGGTGCGTTCCCCAAAGGGGTTGCCGCAGGCATCGCCTCCTCACTCCCTTGCCGCGAAAAATAACCAGACCAAGTATAATCAGCAGGCGCGACAGTTTTATCTACAAGCGATCGCGCTTGTGCCAATTCCGTAAAATCATTAGCTAACGCCCCTAACTCTGCGGCAAATTTATACGCTACAAAAAACTCCAACAGCGACCTATGCGCTGGAGTATAATCACCATCAGCATTGCGAACAAGCATCGTCTGCGCCATCATGTCATAATGCCAGTGGTCTAAATCCTTTTCTTCTTGCACACTAGAACCAAATAAGCGGCGGATACGTTCTGGGAAAAGGCGATAATTCAGGCTCATTTGGTCATTAGACAGCATTTCCCAGGAAAGTTCGCACAGGAAATACAGTTTATCTGCCAAAGAAGTAAAAGTACGTTCTGCCTTGATATCCCGTTCCATCTTGCGCCGCACTGCATACAGATAAACCCGTGACATATCTACAGGTTTACCCGCTTCAATATCTGGCAATGCTTCTAAGATTAAATCGGTCATTACTGGACGACGGGCTAAGTCTAATAATTGCTCATTGCCCATCACTTGTTCAACTGTCACTGCTTCAGCTTGGTATGAAAGCACCTGCCGAATTTGCTCATCGTTGAATTTATCCAGTTCTAATACCTCAAATTGCGGCGTTTCGCCAGTCAATTTTTTAGTCGATGCTTGCAATTCTGCATTGAGTAAAGCACGTCCTTCTTTCGCCTCTGGGAAATGCTCAGTCCGACAGGTAAGGATAACTTTAGCACCGGGAACTACCACCTTTGCCAGTTCCCAGAAGTTGTTAATCATCTGTTGGCGGTCAACTTTTGCTGCCATTTCGTCAAAGCCATCGAAAATTAGCAGCAATTTACCCATGCGGTTGAGTTGGTCGAAAACTTCGCTGTTGATGCGGATATTATGTTGGGTAAAAAAGAAACCTGCTAAAACATTCTCTACATTTAACGCTTTGGCAAAGTCACGCAAGGTAATTACTAAAGGAAGACGGGGACGTTCAACACCACGTTTTTGAGCATCGCGGTAACGTTGCAGTGCAGTCCAAGCATAGTGAAAGACAAACCAAGTTTTACCTGTGCCAAATTCTCCCAGAATGGAAATATGCTCTTTTGCAGGGTCATCAAGCCACAAGTCTATATAGCCATCAATCCAGCCGTCTTCTTCCTCGTATCGACTCACCCCAATTCGCTGCTTAGTTACTGGGTCAATTTCTTCTTTTGTACAAGCAAGAGGTACATACTTAGTATCAATTTTTCGGCGTTTGATTTCTGCTTCTAACCAGCCAAGATAGGCATTAAAGTCGGCATCCAAGTCAATTAGTTCGTCAAAAGTGAAACAATCAAGATGACGATTTGTTTCCTTTTTGACTTCATCCCTTGCAGCGCGGGAAATGCGGCGGGTAGTTACTAACCATCCTTCATCAGTTTTTTGCGCCTCAACTGAGGAACGCAACGCCATGACATCACTCAGTCCAATTTCTCCAGCAACACCACGTATAAGAATGCGGTCATAACTGCGACGTACTGGAATTTGAATTATCCATTCAAAATATTCCTCTGCCCAGATTTCATATTTTTCAAAGTCATAGCCCAAAGTTTCAAACCATCCTCGCATCTGTTGGGCTAATGCGATCGCTCTACATTGGTTTTCAGTTACATTTCCTGGTAATGCAGGATAATTCTCTACTGCTAATCGTGCTATTTCTGTCCGAATTCCCTCCAGCGTTGGCAATCTTTCCAGTTGTTCTTGGATACTCGCAATCCTTTTATGTAGAGAACCAATTTTCTGGTTCAGCAATACATCAGCAGGTGTGCGAGTGCGTTTAGCAACTTCGATAAATACCGTAGCAAATTCAGCTACTTCTCGCCTGATATCAAGTTCCAAACTTCTGATATCATCACCCAAGGTATAGGCATCTAGAAAAGCATCAACCTCAGAAAGGAGAATTGAGGGGTTATTATGGTCTAATGCTGTACGAAAAGCTTGTTTAATTGCTTCTTGTCGGAATAATTGCAGTAATGGTTTTGGTTTGCCAACACCGTACTCTACTAAGGCGTAAGCATAAACACCACTAAAATCAGCAGGTGGATGCTCTGGATCTAGGTTAAATTGCTGGAGTAACTTAATTACTGTCTCACTACGCAGAATTTTTTCTTTAATCAAAGGATTGGCGATGCTAGTAATGGCGTTAAAGACCAGATCCAGATTAATCAAACTCATGAGGACACTCCGAAAGCGCAGAGCTATATTGCTAACTAAGGGTTAATTACTATTAGAAATGATATACAGTCAAAAAAAGTTTTATTTTATACTTTCTCAATCATTATCAAAAAAATACACCTAATAACTGTAATATGCTCCAACTTTGGGATTTTTCGCAGCGATGGATTAATTCAGTTAGACAAAGAGTGAAGCTGGCATTATGGCTGCAAGTGAGCAACCGAATCATTAATTTGAGCTTTCCTTCGCGGCGATCGCCATCTCAAAAATATATAATTCTTCGTTACTAACGACACTACCTGTAGCATTACTCAATGGCTAACGAATCCTCAACCATCGTTCAAAAACTCTGGAATTACTGTAACGTCCTCCGCGATGATGGCGTTAGCTACAGTGACTATGTAGAACAGCTTACCTATTTGCTGTTCCTGAAGATGGTCGAAGAACAAAACCAACTTCCCCCGCCTTTGGGCAAACGTTCTACCATTCCCCCAGAATACAGTTGGTCAGCACTGCGATCGCAAGATGGTGATGCTTTAGAAACCCAGTACCGCCACACATTAGAAAATCTGGGTAAAGAAAAAGGACTTTTGGGCGTTATCTTCCGCAAATCGCAAAATAAAATTCAAGATCCTGCCAAACTCAAGCGACTGGTAGAACTCATCAACTCAGAAACTTGGATTGGTTTGGATATCGACGTAAAAGGGGAAATCTACGAAGGATTGCTGCAAAAGAACGCTGAGGATGTCAAAGGCGGTGCAGGTCAGTATTTTACGCCAAGGGCATTAATTAAAGCTATTGTCGAAGTCATGCAACCCCAACCAGGACAGCGCATCTGCGATCCTGCTTGCGGTACAGGTGGTTTTTTCTTGGTTGCTAATGACACCATTACCAAAAATTACAAACTCGATAAAGCCCAAAAGCAATTCTTGAAAAATCAAACCTTCAAAGGTTTTGATGTCGCAGATGGGGTAGTCCGCCTCTGTGCTATGAATTTGTATTTACACGGTATAGCTGGTGATGAAAGTCCAGTGGAAGCCAAAGATAGCTTGATGGCAGATCCAGGCGATCGTTTTGAATTAGTATTAACCAATCCACCCTTCGGTAAAAAAAGCAGCATCACCGTTTTCAACGATGATGGCAAAGCAGACAAAGAAAAGGTCGTTTATCGCCGTGATGACTTTTGGGCTACCACATCTAACAAACAGCTAAACTTTCTCCAGCACGTCAAAACCCTACTGCAAATCAACGGTAAAGCTGCTGTTGTCATTCCCGATAACGTCCTGTTTGAAGGTGGTGCTGGTGAAACCATCCGCAAGAAATTACTGCACGAATGCGACGTACATACCTTGTTGAGACTGCCAACTGGTATATTCTACGCTCAAGGTGTCAAAGCTAACGTATTATTCTTTGACCGCAAACCCGCCAGCGCCGATCCCTGGACTAAGAAACTCTGGATTTACGATTTCCGAACCAATCAGCACTTTACCCTGAAAACCAATCCTCTGCGCTACGAAAATTTGCAAGACTTTATCCAATGCTATAGTGCGGAAAATCGCCAGAAGCGCCAGGAAACAGAAAGATTTCGAGCCTTTAGCTATGAAGAACTGATGCAACGCGATAAAGTCAGTCTGGATATTTTCTGGCTGAGGGATGAAAGTTTAGAAGACTCTGATAACCTCCCAGCACCAGATGTTTTAGCCTTAGAGATTGCTGAGGATTTAGAAGCAGCGTTGGAACTGTTCCAAAGTATCACCGAGAACTTGGAAACGAAAACTGTCAGCGAAGTGTAAGTGGGTTGGGTGAGACGCAAGTTTTTTCCAGAACGTTGAAAATACCTTTATTTTTTACAATTACCAATAGTTTTAATAGTCACGTAGGGAATTATAAGGGAAATAGCTTTCAGATCAATTACAAGCAAGTTATAGAGTATTATTTTATACATAAGCTTGCTTTGTTAATTGCTTTTTCCTTTATTTTCAAAAGCGGAGAGTAGTATGAATAGATCCAACGCCTTTAACAAACAGGACAGTCTCAAAGTTTATATAGGTGATCTACTCAAGCTTGCTCAAGAAGAAAATTCCTTAAAAACATATAATTCTTTATCACTAGAAACTTCTTTAAAAAAAGCAACTTCTCCGAGATTTGAGATTGTTTTTGCTGGGGCATTTAGTGCAGGTAAATCTATGCTAATTAATGCTCTTTTAGAGCAAGAACTTTTATATAGTTCTGAGGGACACGCAACTGGTACAGAGTGTTATATTGAATATGCTGAACCTGAACAAGAACGAATAGAGCTAACTTTCTTAAGTAAAGCGGAAATAAGAAATGAAGCTGCCTCTTTGATAAGTGAAATTGAAAATTTACTTGAAGAGGATTGGGACTACACAGAACTAAATTTTGAAGATTCTAACTTACTTGAAAATCTGCATAATGATTGTGAAGTCATTATTCATGAGCAAGGTGGTGCCAGAAAATCTGAAATAGCGAAAAAAGCAGATGCATTAAGACTTATAATAGAAGGATTTAAAAATAATACTCAATGGATTTATCCAGATACGAATGCTGTAAGATCGATGGATGATCTAAAACTTGTTTTCAATCAAGCTGCTGAATATGCCCGTCGTGGCAGTAATAGTGCCGTATTAAAGCGGATTAACTATTTCTTTAATCACCCTCTTTTGGAGCGGGGTAATGTTATTGTTGATCTCCCTGGAATTGATGCTCCAGTAGAAAAAGATGCACAATTAACTTATAAAAAGATTGCAGATCCTGAGATATCCGCTGTTATTTGTGTTCTCAAAATCGCTTCAGAAGGTGAAGTCACAACTGAAGAAACGCAACTTTTACAGAATATAAGAAAAAACCCAGGTATTCGTGATCGCGTTTTCTTCGTTTTTAATCGCATTGATGAAACTTGGTACAATAATGATTTAGCAAAGCGATTGACGGAAATAAAATCTGATTTTGTAGAAGAAGAAAATAAAAATAGAGTTTATCAAACTAGTGCCCTGCTTGGCTTTTATGGTAGTCAAATTAAAAATACCAATAAAGAAAATAGATTTGGTATAGATACTATTTTAAATAAAAATCAAGACATTGAAGAAAGTCAAGAGTTTCCACATCAGTTTGTTTATGAATTTAATCGCTATTGTGCTTCTAATAAGCTAACTACTACGAAATTTGAAATTACTACAAGTAATCGGCAAACTGAGAACGAAAAATATTTAAATACTCTAGAGAAGTATGAGCAACCTCTTATTAATCAATTAATTGATGATAGTGGTGTCAAACAGTTTCGTGAGAGTATAACTTCTTATTTAGTTGATAATAAACATCGAGAGCTTTTTGAAAACTTAGCTGATGACCTGGATGAATACTGCCGTCATATAAAACAATATTACGAAGATTTGTATAATGATTTGTCTGGACAACCTGACAAGCCTGAAGATATTAAAGCTCAAGAATTTGCAAATATTAAAATTGATTTACAAAATATAGCAGATAGCTTTAAAGAAGATATGCTCAAGGAAGTTTTAAAGGTTGCATCAGGACATTTAACTTTTGAAAAAGACTATGAGCATCTTAAAAATAAGATGCTTAGTAAACTAGAAGAGCTTTTAAATGGTTTCTTTTTATGGGATGCCTATGAGTCTGCAAGAAAAATTCATAGGCAATATATTACGGTTCCTTTATTGAGTATTTTGGGTGAGGCTTTCTATTATCTTACAAGTAAACTTGAAAATGTTTTAGCTCAGGAATGTGAAAAGTTAGTAGCTAAATTTTTTGAGCGTTTAATTAATCATGTTTGTAAACAGGATTACTACAAAGAACTTAAACGATTTCTAGGCGAAGATGTTGCAATCACTACTAGCTTGAGTGAGTTGAAATCTGAAATTACAACAATACTTAAGCAGTATGCTCATCAGGAGTGTGAATATTATTTACGTGAAGATCCAGAATTTTACACTGATTCGTACAATCACCTTTCCGATAGTAGGTATACATCTAGTTCTGAAGGTTCGGAAGATGAAGAAGATGAAGAAGAGGAATATCTAGATGAAGAAGAATATTCAGAAAATGAAGATGATAACTATGATGAAAAGGGACTTGATTCATCTATTCAGCAAGGAAAAATTAATAATAAAGTTGGAATTTATCAATTCCGTGAGGCATTACAGCAAACATTCCAAAATTATACAAAAGAAAGCATAGAAAGTGTCCAGCCTGTTGTTCGTCAACTTTTACACCTAGACTTTCAAAATAAAGTTGAGAAAACAATTAATCAGACATTTCGCCACACTTTTAATAGTATTATAAACGACCATATACAGACCTTAGTAAGTAAGAAGTATCAAGAAATTATTCATCAGGATGAATGTGCCCGTAAGCACTTAGACAAATTAATAGAAAATGATGCAATAAAAAAAGTTAGTGAACGTAACTGTAAATTAAGAGAAATTACAGATAAAAGCAAAAAATATAATGAAATTATCAAGTCAATAAATTTGATTTTAAAAGATGAAGGCTTAGGAAATGAAAGACTCATTCCTGAAATTATTGAATCAATCCAGACCAAAGAAGCAGTTGCTGAAAATAGTGACTTATTCAATACTAAATCTGTAGGTAAAAATTCTACAGAGCAAACACACGAGAATACAGATGAAACTACATCAAATATTTCGGAAGATTTTCAGGTGGAGCCAGCAGCAGAGGTTAGTTCTCAAAAAATAGAGAAAAAGCCCAGAAAAAATGGATCTGGTTTTCTTCCAAAAACATCTAAATAATTTTGATTAATCAACTTTTATTTATGGGTATATTGCGAAAGAAAACGCCTAGAATACCAATACCTCCAGAGGTAAGGATTTTTGTTTTTGAGAGGGATAAATATCAATGTCAAAGTTGTCACTGTATTTTTTCAAAAACGGAGTTAAATGTTGATCATATTATTCCTCTAGCTCTTGGTGGATCAAATGACTTAAGTAACTTGCAAACACTCTGTCGCGACTGTAATAAAAAGAAAAAGCACCGAATTGATCCACGTTTCAAGAGGCGTTTTAGCTAATAGTTAAAAAGCTTGTACAGGAATAAATTTCCTCTGTTGTTCATTTTTTACCCTCCCAAGACGCTAGACGATCTAATCGCCTCACTTCCCCTTACCAGGCGGCGAAATCGTTCCATCCGCCTGCGCTTGTCTAATAGCTCGTTTCAGAATTAACACTGCCATTTGCGACAAAGAACGCTCCTCTGCATCCGCCAGTTGTTGCAGAGCTTCTTTGTCTTCTTCTTCCATGTAAATACTCAATGTTACTTTTCCCATGTGACTATTATCAGCTTCTCTATGTGTTTTTATATTAAATCACTAAAAACAAATAAATTTAAATAGAAGCACATAAAATTTATGTATAATTACTGATAAGTCAAAAGCCAGGGCGCAACTTTCTCAGGGCTGACGCACTGGCTTCTGGCTCCTTCTCACAGGAGACATATTCCATGTTAAGACCTGTTTGCCACAAAACAGATGAACACAGAAGTTATCTACAAGCTTTAGATGACTTCAGTATTGCTGAACTATTAGCGAAACTCAATAACTATTGTGAACAGCAAGAACAACAAACTTTAGCAGCGTTGTTGATTTCCCAATTAACTCAGAGTCTTGATGCTGAACTAGTTGCTAGTTATTTGAGTGCGATCGTGCTCAATCGCCATGATTTACTCCCAAGATTAATCAACCAGAAATTTTCTGCTAGTTCTGTTGATTTACCTGACGACTTTCCTAATACAGCAAAGACACCTCGCTTTTTGTATGGCGACAAATTGCGTTGGATTGGTTCTGGCACCGATTGGGGAACTGCGATCGGCAGATTTTATAGCTTTGCTCCCCATCTTTGCTGCTGGAGTTGGTGCTACCTGATTTGGTTGAGCAAAGATAGCCCCAGTGCCGCTTGGACATCTGCCGATATTGCTTGGGAAGAGGATTTAGAGCCAATAGAAGCGGAGCCAATGCTATGACTAATCCGCGTCCTTTACAGGCACGAGAGCAAAGTTTAATTGACCTTTACAGCCATTGTCAATTAGGAATGACACCCAAGAATTTTTATGCCAAATGGGATGTTAATCATGAGGCGATCGCTCGTATTTGCTCTCGTTCACTTTCAACTGTCCGGCGTTGGTTTTCCAAGGGTCGCAATTACCGCAGTCCCATGCCCAGTGATTTACGCCATCTTGCCCTGATGGACTTCCTGCTAGAACACTTTGAGGAAATTCCCGAAGAATGTCTGAATATACTCTGTTCTCTCACAGGGCATAAGTAGGAATCGAAAAGTCAACCAATTGCAATGTCAGGATGACATTTCTTTACCAGCCACTCTCACAGTAGGGTGGCTTTAATCTTGTAAAAATTTGAGCCACATTTGTTAACTCCAATTCACTAGCTAAATCATAGATTTTATGAGGAGATTTTGTGACCTACATTGAAAAGCTAAATCCTTGGTGTATAGTTCGCCATTTTCCTAATATGCAACACCAGATAGTTGCTCGTTTTCGTCGTCGTAGTGATGCAGAGGCTCATTCACAAGTTCTGCGCCGACTAATACCAAATGCAACTTTCTCAATCATGTTCTATCCAGCAGTCGAGCAAGCAGAACAAATTACCCCATGATTTTAATATTCTGGAAGTCAGTTAAATTATAGCGAGTCTCTTTCAGAGGTACTTTGCTAACGCATTTTAATCAAATATTATTTATTCAGACAACAAGCAATTACCTTAAGGATGTTTTTAGTCCTTAATGTCTTGCTTTCCCCTAACAGCATTAACTTCAAAACATATCCCCTCTTGATTTCTTAGAAAACAAAGGCTAGCAAGAGGGGATTATATTTTGATGACACTGACAAAAGTGTTATTGAATTGCGCGGTTTTGTTAGTCAACAATACTTTTGGCAATCTACTATCTCATCAAAAGTCATAGCTGAATTAGTAAAACTATAAAATCTCACACAGGTACAAAGAGAAATCGTGAGTTTTCATATTCTTTGTCCAGGATTAGGAATAAGTTCTTATTCAAATTCAGCCATGTTTAATTTCACCATCTAATTATGCTTTTTAAAGCCTAATTTTGAAAGTAGATATCTAAACCTTGCTCATTAAATATAACTGGTTGAGCAGATAGCTCTGATTCCCATCTTTGGAGCCTTGTCTGGTTTCCTTGTGTAGCATCAAGCTGTTGATTGTAAATATCAACAATGTAGCGAACTAGCCGTAAGTTTAGTTCCTGCAAAGTCAGAGAAGCTTTTTCCTCTGCTGTATTTAGACTGGACTGAGCTTGAATGTTGAAATTTATATATCCAGGTAAAGCAGCCAGAAACTCCGTATTAATCTTCCGGAAAATACGTTCTGCAAATCCACCTTGACTGAGGTGGTCATCGCACAGACGAAAATTAATACCTAACTGCAAACAAATCTGTCCTAAGCGTTGAGAGCGAAAATCTCTGCTAGCATCACCGCAAATAATTTCAGGAACACCATAAGTTACCCATTCGCGATTAAGTTGATATTCTTCTCCATACTGCTTTGGCAAAATAGCATGACATAATGCTAAGACAATAGAATGAGAACTAGGTCTATCAAAGCCTAGATGAAAGCCCATAATACAGCGAGAATAACTGTCTATAATCAACGTTAAATAAGGAAAAGTTACAGATTCACCATGTTGGTCTACCAGTAGGATATCTAGCTTACTATGGTGACATTGCCAAACTTGATTGCTATAATCTACATCTACAGTTTGCCTTTCAAAAGTTTGATTTATCATAATTTTTCTCCATTCTAAATTACCTACGGTTATTCACCTTTAAGTAGGTGAAAAGTAGCGGCATTACAGTACAGCAATGCACTAATTAGTGCATAAATACTATAAAAATATAATTTACCACTCTTGAAATCAGAAATCAATAATTACTTTATAAAAAGGCAAAAATTGATTATTTTCCATGCTTAGAAATAAATTTTTGAAAGACAATCATCTCCTCAAAAGGCAGAAAACAACGCTGACACCAATTATCTGCCCACAAAGATGGAACTTTGAATCTTGCCCCACAGTTGGGGCATTCTGACAACAAGGTTAATTTATGGCTCGTGCAGCCTTGCGTTACTTTAAGCTGCCATTCCATCTTGTGACATGGCGACTCAACATAACAAGCAGCACATAACCGAATTGGCTCAATTTTCATACCCCCTCCAGCAGGCGGTAACATCTTCGCTAGCCTATCAGCATTAACCTCCACAACCTTAGCCAATGCCTCTAATTGCTGGCGAGACGGTAGGGGATTAAACCGAAATTTTTCCCAACGTGCGATCGCACCCCCAAGTCCTGTGGCTTTACCTAACCCAGTAGGCGTTAAATCATTTGCCCGTCGAAAACGCCCTAAAAAGTGACTCAAACTTTCTCCCTGTAAAGGTTCTATTTGAAACAGCCAAGGTTGAATTTCTACAACTTCCATTACTTGTACTCCGCCGTAACTTCCTTCAGCGTTTCCAAATCAACTTTCTGTAGTCCTTTCTTTAACGCCCGAATTGCTGATTCTCTCAAAATCATATCTAGCAAACCAATATAACCCCCCGTTGCCTCACCTAAAGTTTTTAGCATCGTCTTGCTGGAAAGATTAGAAGCAACTGGCAGTTTTAAAATTTGTTTTTCCCAAATCTCCACAGTTCGCTTAAAATCTTCACCAGAAAACTTACCAAACCGATGACAGGCACGAAAACGGTTATAAACTTGCTCATCCCGCTTGATTACAGCGTCTAATCTGTCAGTACCCACCAAAATCACCGCAATTTCTAACTTGTCAAAAATATCTCGCACTTCAGCAAAAGTTTTGGGTTTCAAGCGGTCAGCTTCATCAATAATCAGCATCTCAACCCCGTAACTTTTAAGAGATCGAAATGTGCGTTCTCTAATCTCAGCTACAGTTCCCTTACTCAGCTGATACTTTAAATGCTTAAGAATCTCATTGAACAAATCCTTAGCACTACACTCTGAAGGTATGTTTTCAAGAAAAGCAATAGGTACTATTGGTGGTTTTCCTTTTTCTTGTTTGAGTTTATACTGGTGTCTGTAGGCATCACAACCCATTGTTTTACCAGTTCTGGATTCTCCTACAATACGACCAGACTGACGTGCTTGACGCTTTCCTTCTAGCCAGTCACTAAGAATTTTAACTTGCTCCAAGAAGATACAAGTCTTCCGGTTCAATCTTTGAATTTCTGCTTGTAGTTTTTCACCATTGACTGGAATTTCACCTAATTGTTCGGCAACTGCTTGAGCTTGTTTTGAAGTCATTTTTTACCACCCGTAATCTTCACGCATTTGTTCGTAATCAAAGACCTCTGGCATTTGGTATTCTGGGTCACTATCAACCAATGCCACTTCAATTTCTTCTGGTTCAACTATCAATGGTTGTTTAGCTTTTTGTACTACAGCCTGTTCCGCTTTTTGACGTTCCTTTTTGGTTTTCTTTTGGGTCAGGAAAGTTTCGCGATCGCGTACCTCTGCCAACATTGAGCGATTGCTAATCATCTTCCCTGCTTGGCGAATCTTGCGACTACTAGCTTTCGCCTCATCCAAAGATAATTGCTCAGTTTCTAAATCCTGAGCAAATGCCCTAGCTAAAAACTCTTCTTTATTACCTGAATGGCGATAAACCAACAAAGTTGTAATGTCTTTGGGGTCATAGCGCAGTACAACGCTTTCACCTGCATAACCTGCCAAATGTTCTCCCCGATACGTCAGATTTTCAAATTGCAGATATCCACCTCTATAAATAGAGCGTCGAGTTTGCTTCATTAGGCAAATACGTAACTCCTCTTCTGAAATTACATTAGGAGAAGCAATTAACCCTGCTTCCCATCGTTGATAGCGAGTTTGATCGCCAAGACGCGCATCAGGACGCTGGTTATATTTATCCACGATGTAGCGTACAAACCTATGTTCCAACTCCCGTAAAGTCAGACAAGCCTCCTTCTCAGCTTGCTCTGGACGTTCCTGCACATTTGATCCTGTGTATCCCGGCATATTAGAAAAGAAGTCAGTATTAAAAGTGCCAAAAGGACGCTCAACAATACCACCTTCACTGGGGCGATCGCGTAAATGACAAACAAATCCTAATTGCACACCTATCTGTTGCAAATGGTTTGAGCGAAAATCTTTACCACCATCGGTATAAAAATGTTCTGGTTTTCCGTAGGTTCCCCATTCTTCATGGAGTCCATATTGTGACCCATACTGCTTTGGCAAAATTGCATGGCGCAGTGCTAATGCTACTACCTGAGAACTCGGAGCATCAAAGCCTAAGTTTATCCCCATGATGCAACGGGAGTAAGTATCAACAACTGTTGTCAGCCAAGGACGACCCAAAAGTTCACCATGCTGATCTACCAGCAATAGGTCTACACGAGTATGGTCACACTGCCAAACATGATTGCTATATTCTACTGATAAGTCTTTGCCATCGCGGGTTTTAACTGATAATCGAGAACCATGCCAACCTCGACTTCTAACACCTGCTTTTTGTTCTTGCTGCTCAATAATCGGTTGTAGAACTCGATACACAGTCCTATAGCTGGGATATTTTTTTTGTCCTAATTCAGCCGCCCTTGCTTGTACTCTGATTGCCACTTGTTGGGGAGTAATTCGCTTACTACCTTTATTGCCTTCCTTATAAGTTTTGATGATGAACTGTTGCCAATCAGTGTCTATTCGATGTTTGCCTTTGTCAGCCCGTGCCGTAGTTTGAAGTGCAGCTAAACCTGACTCTTCCCATTTCTTTACCAGTCGCCGTACCGTTCGCACAGACTTGCCTAGTTTGGCTGCAACCTCCCTTTGTCTTTCTCCATAGGTGATGCGATCGCATGGTTCTAGTAATTGCTGAATCATATCCAGCAAATGCCTATCATCTGCTGAGAGTTCCGTCACAATCTCATCCTTTTCTGCCTCTTGATCGCTATTGGTATGATCGTCCAGCATTTTCACATAATTGTTTAATACAAACGTAGTTGTATTGTACTATTTTAAGGACATTTATTTTGTCAATTTTTATAAAAATGTAGGCTCACAGCGTTTTTGAAGAAAGGACAGATATTTTGTCAAAATTCCAAAAGAGGACAGGTATTTTGGCAATAAGCCTCTAGTAGCCCATTTTCAGCCTAAAATAGTAAAACCCTTATCAAGTAAGGGTTTTAAGCTAAATATTTTTGAAGACATTAATTTGTCAAGTGGTCATTTAATTTGGCAATCGACAACTTTACCCATAACTTTGCCGCAACGGCAAGCTTATGGTTCCGATAGGGGGTGGCAAAGTTATGCTTCCAATTTTCCAGGTGTAGAGAAAGAAGCCAACTTACTCTGCCCTTTTAAGTTTAATAGCTTTACACTCCAATTTCACGTCGTGTTTCATTTAAAGCAGCACGAACCTGTTTGTAACGGAGATATCCAGGATGAGTCATTATTTCAGACACACGAGCTTCTGAGGGGTATTCTCCTTGATTATGCAACTTAAGTACAATCTGCTTAACTTCTATGCAAGATTGCTGTATCTTTTCTGTGTGACATGCTTTACCATAACTACGGTATTTGGCAGAAATGGCACGGCATAAATCTGGAAAGTGGCTGAAAATTGTCCGCCTATTGTATCCTAAACCTGTAGCTACTTCTTCCATTGTCAGTGGTGGCTGGTTGTCGCTTGCAAGGATTGCTAGCAAGGTATCTTGTACTTGATTAGCGTCGAAAAGTTTTGGAGATGCTCTTTGTGTAGGCGATCGCCGAATGGTTTTGTGTGAGATTTTCGTAAAAGATTTAGCAGCAAGTTGTTCTGGTTTTAGTAAATCTAGTAGAGATATTTCTAAGCGATAACAAATTTTGAGAAGTATATCAAGTACTGGTAAAGCTTTACCCGTCTGCCACATCCATAAAGTATTCTTCGGTATTCCCATCAAACGAGCAAACTCAGCTATATTGCTATTAGTCACTGCATTTATGACTAGACTCAAAGATTTGGCAATTTCTTCTTTTGCTGGTGGGGAGTTAAAAGATGGGGTGGAAGAAATTAATTCTCCAATAACCTTCAGGGGGCGACAGTGGAGCTAAAGAGCTTGCTGTATAAGTGACATAGCTTT
>NZ_JAVRCK010000085.1:0-41228 GCF_034530815.1 Nostoc sp. DedSLP03 | reverse complement strand
CTTATAACTTTATTTTAGAAGCTCTTTTCTATGCAGCTTCATATTAAATTGGTATGACATAACAATCACTATTTAGGCAATCTACCAGTAATTTATTGGCATCATAATACTGCTGAAGCAATTCTTTTTGCTCGTTACTGAACTGCCAATCATGACCGATATTACGATATTTAATCATTACTTCTCTTAATTCTTCATACCAAGCCTTCCCATTAGCTAACCACCATTGCTGGGATCTTTGCCAATCTTTTTTGTTTGGTAGTTGTTCTTGAAATTTTCTCAATGATTGCGTTAGTTTTGGGTCTAGAGTACGCTTAAGAACGTTTTCAATGTCGAGATCAGGTATTAAACCATCTTGGTATTGGTGGGTACGAAAGATGGCAAAATCAAGAGCGCGTAAGAGGGTCTTGACCAGGGTATGATCAAGGGCAAAGTCAGGGTTAAATTTAAGGGCAAAGTCAGGGTTAAATTTAATGTCAAAGGTAGGATCTAATGCGCGAACAAGGCTAATACCAACAGGATTGTTCATATTCAAGTCGATATAGCTGCGGGTGTAATCAAAGTACCAAGCTCTTACAGTAGATGGTTTACAAGGACAATCCACTGAAATCGATTTCTCTTTTAGCCACACCAAAAACTTCTGCAACTTTTTATCAGTAACAACTAGCCCATCAATATGCTTTTTCATCAATAACAATAGATGATCTGCACTTGGTGACATTCCAAGTGCTAAAAACAAAACTTCTCGCCAACGTTTATCATTAAGATGGATAACTAGATTTTGCAACCTCTCTTCTAACGAGTGTGTCCCAAAAACAATTTCTCTAGCAGCAAAATACTCATGAAATGTCAGATGGGAAAACGAGTAAATGCCTTTAGCTCGTTCTACTAGTAAACCATGTTGGGCTTCAATTGACTTCAACAATCTTTCACTATCCAGTTGCAATGCTTCATCGTCAGTATTAGCATTGGGTAAATTACGGATGTAATCTATAATGTATTGTTCTGCTGTTTTTTGCTTGAAGAAATAGTCACCTCGCTCAAAGGTGATCAGAGCCATTTTACTGAGTAAATCTTCTTTGCGTTGGACTGATAGCTTTTTGTAAATCTGGTCACGTTGAATTCCCCGCTTTGCATCCCATTTTTTCAATAACGCATCCAGCCCTTCTTTATATAACTCAGAACGATTTGCAGGAAAATCTCCTGACTCTTCAAATGCTAAACAAAGTAACGTCAGCAGCAACGGACTTGCAGCAAGTTGTTTGATGCGGTTATTTTCTTCGAGACGTTTGATAAAAGTCTCTGGTTTTACAGCTTTATCCTTAAACCAGTTATTGGCAAAGTTGGAAATTTGGTCATTGTCAAAATCAGCAACTTCTACCTCTATGAACTTCTCAAAAGTATATTCATTTGCTGCAATACGGCAAGTGGTTACAAAATAGTTTGTATAAAACTTTTGAGGAAATTTTTTACATAGCCATTTTAGTAATCCGCCAGCAAACAGATACTTATCTGAATCTTTTTTGAACTCTTGAGAGTATTTTAGAGAGTCTTTTTTAAATTCTTCAGATAGATAAAAATTGTCAGAAGCTTCTCGAATCTGATGTATAACTTCGCTGCTGTCCTCTTCTCTTATTTCATCTAGTCCATCAAGCAAAAGCAAGACTCTACCATGCTTGAATAAATCAGCTACTTGAGTAGTCATTATTTTGCAACTAGAGAAAAGCTGACTGATATATTCTAGTAATCCTGGTTTATTTGCAGCTTCAGCAAAATCTTTGAGTGTGATAAAAATTGGCACACGATTACCCTGAAACTCTCCCTCAATACACTGAATTGCTAAATACTTCAAAAATGTGGTTTTACCTGCCCCTGGTTTTCCTAAAATCATCAGCTTAAAATATTTCTCAACCGCTTCCAGTCCTGGTACTCGTTTTGTAGCGATTGTGTTTAGTCCAAAGCGGTCAAAATCCTCGTTTGTACACTCTTGTAATAATTCATTAATTCCTAACCGCTGCTGTCCAGTGATTTTTTCCAGAATATTGACGCTGGTGTAGATGTCATTTAAGCCAATGGGTTGAGTCATATCCAGCACTCGCATTGTGCCGCAACGTTCTTGAATGAGGGGTTTTATCTTTTCGCGTACTGCTTGCACGATCGCATCAATATCAATGCTGTTATCCTGATTTACCTCTGGTTCACTCGCTGGTTCAGCAACTATTTCTTCCCACTCTAGGTCTAGCCTGTCGCAAATCTGGACAAAGAGATTGCGGTCAACAGGTCTACCTGTAAAGAACTTCCCGATCGGCTGGCGAGTTACTTCTAACTCTTGAGCTAATGCTTTTTGAGTTAAAGAATAACGAATTAAAGCTTTTTTTGCTTTTTGGATACCTTCTGGAGAACAGGAAAGCGATCGCCCAAACATAAGCTAACCATCACACTTTTGCTGATTCTAACTACCAATTTGGCAATTCATCCTGATCGCATACACAAGTCACTCATATCTCAAACCTGTATTTAAGCCTAGAACAAACACTCACCTGTCAAAGTATAGATGTAGTGATTCAAACAATTTAGGAGGGAGTCAATGTTATCCAAGAAATTTCCTTCAAGAGATGAAGTGCTGGCTGTTGTAACGCTGATTATGGTGATTGGTTCTCTCACTCTGGCAGTTATCGATGAGAAGAGTCGCCCTCCATTTCTAGATTTAACCAAATTTGCTGTCGGTACATACATTGGATTGTTGATACCTCGGTCAAGGTCAAGCGATCGCGATGTCTAAGACGGGCTACGCCTACGTAATTAGCCAATGACAAATTCTCTCTTGGCGACTATTACAATCCTAAATAATTCCTCAGAGACAAAATCCCTGACAACTTTTAAGAAGTCAGGGATTTATAACTTTCAATTCTCACAAATCAAATAGAAACGTTTTCTTCTCAGTCAACTGAAAAAAATAACGAAAAGCCTCCAGGAAAGTTTCATTTTTCTCCGAAGACAGCAAAACTTTTTCATGCGATAAGAAAAATTAACTCAGATAATTGTAAATTTTTGTAAAATTGATGTCTTCAAGACTAGAAACCTGATATCTAGATAGCTAAACTAACAAACAGTGCATCTGTACTGTTAATTATTAAAAGTAGATGTGGCGCTATAGCCTGAATGATCCCAGTACAACTTATCCTCAAAAATTTCCTTAGTTACCGTAATGCAACTTTAGATTTTGGCGGTTTGCATACGGCTTGTATTTCGGGTTCCAATGGTGCGGGTAAATCTTCTCTTTTAGAAGCAATCACTTGGGCAATTTGGGGTGAAAGCCGCGCCACTGCCGAAGATGATGTCATCTATTCTGGTGCGAAAGAAGTTCGGGTTGATTTTACTTTCAAAAGTAACCAGCAAAAATATCGGGTGATTCGTACCCGAATTCGGGGAGGTACTAGTGTCCTCGAATTTCAAATAGAAATACCATCGGGGTTTCGCTCACTCACTTGCAAAGGGGTAAGAGCAACCCAAGATTTGATTCTAGAACACATCAAGCTCGATTACGATACATTTATTAATTCTGCTTACTTACGTCAAGGTCGCGCAGATGAATTTATGCTCAAGCGTCCCACAGAACGCAAAGAAATTTTAGCGGAGTTATTGAAACTCAATCAGTATGATGATTTGGAAGAACGGGCAAAGGAATCTTCTCGTCAGTTCAAAGCCCAGGCAGTAGAGTTAGAGCGTTCTTTGGAGTCGATTAAAATTCAGCTGCAACAACGCCAGATTACCCAAGCGCAAAGGGTGGAGTTAGAAGCCGAACTCAACCAACTGCAACAGGTGCAAGCTTTTGATAATATTCAATTACAAAGTTTGCAAGTTGTCCAGCACCAGCGCCAAAATTGGGAACAACAACTTAGCTTTATAAAGCAGCAATACCAAAATCTTACCCAAGATTGCGATCGCCTCCAACAAGAACAATCAGCTATTGGCTCTCAGCTAGCAGATTTAGAAAAAATATTACACCAAGAAGCTGAAATTAAAGCTGGATACGCCCAATATCAAAGTCTCCAATCTCAAGAAGAAGCTTTTGCTGTCAAATTTGAAGAACATACCCGCGCCCAACAAAATCGCCAACAAAAGCAACAACAGCTTACCAAAGAAATTCACGAAATCGAACGGCAACTGCAACAAGCCCAAGCGCAGCTAGAAGCTTTGCAGCAACAAGAGCGAGATATTCAACAAACTTTAACTAAATCGGGTGAAGTAGAAGCCGCTTTATCACAACTAGCCGCAGCTCGTCACCATGTTACTCGTTTAGATGAATTGCAAATGCAAGTGACTCCCTTGTTGCAACAACGAGCAACTTTACAAAGCCAACTCGATCGCACTCATGCTGGTTTAGTAGCGCGACTCGAACAACTGCAAAGTACTGAAAACCAATTACAACGCCAGCACAGTCGTCAACCGCAACTGCAACAAGCGGTGATGGATGTGGCAATTCAGATTGAGGAACTGGAGAAAAAGCGGGTTTATCTGCAACGAGTCCAAGAAAAGGGGCAAGAAAGGCGGCACTTTATCGAACGTCTGCAAGCTCATCAACGGGATTATGAAAAACTGTTGGGAGAATTAGAGCAGAAATTGCAAATGCTGCAAAACCCGGAAGCACTTTGTCCATTATGCGAGCGTCCACTGGATGAACATCACTGGAGTCGAGTAGTTGAAAAAACCCAAAGTGAGTTAGAGGATACTCAAGGACAGTTTTGGGTAGTGCGGGAACAATTGGCTGTGTCTGACAAAGAAATTCAGACACTCCGGCAGGAATATCGCGATATATCCCAACAGTTGACGGGCTATGATGGTTTACGCGAACAGCGGGGACAGTTAGCAGCACAGTTAGAAGCGACAACTGATGTCCAACAACAGTTACAACAAATTGCTGCTGAAAAACAACATTTAGAGCGATCGCTCCAAGCTGGTGATTACGCTCCTGATAAACAAGCTGAACTCCGCCAGCTAGACCAATATCTGCAACAAGTTAATTATAATGAACAAGACCACGCCCTAGCTCGGAGTGAAGTTGAACGGTGGCGATGGGCAGAAATTAAACAAGGGCAAATTAAAGATGCAACTAAGCGACAAGCGCAACTATTAGCCCGAAAACCAGAATTACAATCCCAAATTGCCCAATTACAAGTTAAAATCCAGCAAGATCGGATTGATTCTGAATGTGCTAAACAAATCGCGGCTCTTGAGCGTCACATTACTGAAATTGGCTACAGTTCCGAACAGCACAACAATCTGCGTCTGGCTGCAAAGAAAGCTCAATCTTGGCATTTGCGGTATCAACACCTGCTATCAGCCCAGCAGCAGTATCCGCAACTCCAGACGAGATTGCAAGAGTTAGAGGAGTCTAGAAACGCCAGAGTAACGGAGCGCCAAAAACTCGGTAGCCAAATCGAAAGTATTATCCAGCAACTACAAGCAACAGCTAATCCATCTGCCCAAATTCAAGCTTTAGAGCAGCAGCTAGCAATCCGCAGACGGCAACTCGACGAGCAAATAGCCAAGTTGGGGCGTTTAGAACAGTTGGCGCATCAACTGGAAATGCTGCAAATTCAATATGAAGAACAGCAGCAGCAATTACAATCTTGCAAGCAGGAATATCGTGTTTATCAGGAATTAGCGCAAGCTTTTGGTAAAAATGGTATCCAAGCACTGATGATTGAGAATGTGTTGCCGCAACTGGAAGCCGAGACAAATCAACTACTTTCGCGATTGAGTGGCAATCAGTTTCATGTACAATTTATTACTCAAAAAGCTGGACGCAGTGCTAAATCTACCAAAAAAAATGCCAAGCTAATAGACACCTTAGATATTTTAATCGCCGATTCTAGAGGAACGCGAGCTTATGAAACTTACTCAGGTGGAGAAGCCTTTAGAATTAACTTTGCCATCCGTTTGGCTTTGGCAAAACTATTAGCGCAACGGGCGGGGGCGGCGTTGCAACTGTTGATTGTGGATGAAGGTTTTGGTACACAAGATGCCGAAGGATGCGATCGCTTGATTGCTGCGATTAATGCGATCGCTTCCGATTTTGCCTGCATCCTCACTGTCACCCACATGCCCCACCTCAAAGAAGCCTTCCAAGCTAGGATTGAAGTGAATAAAACTCAAGAAGGTTCGCAGTTGAGTTTGTCAATTTAACAGGAAGAATTCAGGAGTCAGGAGCCAGAATTCAGAATGAATTCTTTGTGACTGGCGGATAAATGGGCTGAATTCCCTCCTAATTGATTCAGAATTCTGAATTCTGAATTCTGAATTCTGTATTCTTCTTCAATTGTATTTTACCCGCGCATCCAGACCTAACGAGCGGAGCTTTTTCGTTAGCGTTTCTGCTTGGGCGCGATCGCTAAATGCTCCAGCATTCACATAATCTCCTAAATTGGATTGCTCCGCGACAGCATTGGGTATATATTGTTGCACTTTACTCAGAGTATCATTACTGGAAATGGGAATTATTACTCTGTAAGGATTATTAGCAACTAATGTGTTGCCATTAGTAACAGGTACTACATAATCATTGGCAGGAGGTAATACATAGCGATTAGTGTCAGCTAATACATAATCATTATTTTGAGTATAACTGCCCCCAGTTGAACCATTTAACCCCAATGCTTCCCAAGTTTGCCAATCTACATTTCCACTCGAATTAATTCGAGAATATTGCTGGAATGCAATCACAGATTGTCTAGTGTAATCGTTGAAAACTCCATTAGGATTAGTATTAGAGAAACCCAACTGTGCCAAACGCTCTTGAACTAATCTGACATTTTCTCCGCGATCGCCTACAGTGAGATAATTTCTACCTGGTTGTTGAATACCACCTGTAGAGACTCTACGCACTGAGTCCAAAACTTGGGCATTAGCAATGCCATCAACAGGTAATCCATTATTTCGTTGGAATGCAATTACAGCTTCTCTAGTCATTGGGCCAACATTCCCAGTGGCATCAGCATTTAAATAACCTAGCTGCCGCAAACGCACTTGGAGTTCTCTGACTTGTTGAGTGGAAAGACTCGATCTTCCTGGAGTCGGAGAGGAACCCATTAGTGCGTTCCAAGTTTGTCGATTCACAATCCCGTTAGCAGTTATGCGATAATTTCGCTGGAATGCAATTACAGCATCTTTAGTAATTCGTCCAAAATTCCCAGTAGGATTAGTATTAAAGTAGCCTAACTGCCGTAGACGCTGTTGTAATCTTGTCACGGCTGCACCAGTTTTGCCTTGAGAAAGAGTAGGATATTGACCAACTGGCGAACGTGATGCGCCACCGATATTTCTATTAGAACTTCTACTTTGACACGCTCGTTGCAAGGCTCGTTGAGTACTAACACCTACAACACCATCAGCCGAGATTCTATTGGCTTGCTGGAATTTGATTACAGCATTTTGAGTCAAGCTAGCAAACTTACCTGTGACTGGGCCGTTAAAATAGCCTAACTTTTTTAAACATCTCTGGCTACTGCTAACTTCAGGCCCATTACTTCCTATTTTCTGAAGTGCTAAAACTTCTCCAGCAATACTCAGAAGCCCCGTAATTAGAGCCACAGACAAAAGACGCATTGCAGCATCAGTGGATAACTTTTTCCAATTTAAAAATTTAAAATTAACTACGATAGGAACAACCTTGATGCTTTCGGATGCCTCGTAGACTGAGGCAAGCTTGGTTAAATGGCTAGCTACCCCTGTTTTCACTTGCTTTTTTTAAGTTAATAAATATAAAAAAGTATACCATTGACTATATGTAAGAATTACTTTTCGTATGATTCTTTACAAGTAAGTGTGCTGAGGATGAGGAAGCAGGGGAGGCAGGGGGAGAAATCAATTCAAAATTCAAAATTCAAAATTCAAACATTTTAGAACTTCTGCCTCCTGCCTCCTGCCTTCTGCCTTCTGCCTACTCTTTCCCAATGCCCCATGCCCCATACCTATTGTTCATCAACTTTTTCAGTATTACCTGCTTTCACCCAACCTTCTTGTTCGCTATCTTCCAAACGGATCTTTTGCCAAGCTTTATCCTCGCTTTCTGACAAAATAATAATTTTTTGATTAAAAGCAACTCCACCAATCTTTTCAGCTTCTTGATTTGGTTGCGATCGCAAACTCAAGCCTTCAGCCCAACTAACACGTCCTCGGTAAGCTCCCGATGGTAATGGTTTGGATGATGGGGTAGCCTTTGGTGATTCTGTAGGAGTAGAGGTTGGGCTTGCAGACGATTGAGTAGATGTTCCAGGTGTAAGAGCGGGCTTACTTCCTCCAGGCTCAGTTTTTTTAGGAGCTTGGGCTTTCACCGAAGGACTATCATTGGAAAAAATGGGTTTGGCAGGGGCTATGCCAGTACGATTCATAAAATAGAGTGCAATTGCAGCACCGCCACCTATTAGCACAGCGATCGCTAAGAAAAACCCCAGTATAAACTTTGTTAAGCCAGACAACATAATTAAAACCTGATTATCAAGAGTCAAGGGTGTAGGTGAGCCAGTTATCTACGTATTTTCCCCCATTGAGGAGAGTGGTGTTTAACTGGCTCTCAAGGGTTACGAGTAGAGAGGCAAATCTGACTTTTCACGGGATCTGGAAAACCCCTCTCCAAACCTCTCCCCTAGAAGGAGAGAGGCTTTGATTTCTCCCCCTTCCCTACAAGGGAAGGGGGGCTGGGGGGTTAGGTTTTCCATTGGCTTTTCCACATAACGTGAAAACTCAGAGGCAAATAACCCATCAGTATAAAAATCAATAGTCCATAATAATTGATCATTATTGACTTTTGACTAACTCATTATTGTAGCGATGCTGAATAGACATCTGGTGAAATTAAATATGCGTTATCCAAAACCTTTGTAGAGACGCAAGAGTGCTTACGTCTCTACATTTTTTTGGGTTCACGTAGTGCGCCGGAGGCGTTCGCTCAAAGGATTGTGTTTAGATGCTAAACGCGCTCTCCCAGCAGCAGCCCATTCTTGGAGTTGCTGAATTTGCTCTACGGCAGTTCGTGCTAAGGGTATGATCTGACTAGCTGCTTCTAAAATGTCATCGGTAGCAAAGTCGCGATTTTGGCTAAATCCAATATGCATCGCTTCAATTAAAGTTTGCTCAATCTCGGCCCCAGAAAAATCGGGGGTTTCATAAGCTAGCCTGTCGATGTCATAACTTTTCAAGTTATGGGGGCGCAGTCGGGATAAATGAACATCATAAATTGCTTTTCTCTCTTCTTGGGTGGGCAAACCCACAAAGAAAATTTCATCAAATCGCCCCTTGCGCAGCATTTCCGGCGGTAATGCTTGGATGTCGTTGGCGGTGGCGACGACAAACACGGGTGAGCTTTTTTCGGCTAGCCAATTAATAAAAGTGCCAAACACACGGCTGGCTGTTCCGGCATCACCTTTGCTACCAAGCCCAGCAAAGGCTTTATCTATTTCATCAATCCATAAAATACAGGGAGCGAGGGCTTCAGCTACTTGGATCATTTGGCGAGTCCGAGATTCTGATTCACCCACCAAACCACCAAATAACCTGCCCACATCCAAACGTAGCAGGGGTAAATGCCAATGATGAGCGATCGCTTTTGCCGTTAACGATTTACCAGTTCCCTGAATACCCACCAACATTAAACCACGGGGGTGCGGTAATCCGTACTGTCGCGCTCGATCTGTAAATGAACCTCCCCGCCGAATCAACCAATCTTTCAAGTTATCCAGTCCGCCAATATCAGAAATTTGCTCAGTGGCGGGGTAGAAGTCCAGGATTTGGGTTTGGCGGATAGTTTGGCGCTTTTCTTCCAAAACCAGCTCCATGTCTTCTGGTCGCAATTCTCCGTGGGTTGCGATCGCTTTTGCCAAAACCCGGCGAATCCGTTCCATCGAAAGTCCTTGACAAGAGCGCACCAAATCATCTAAAACTTTGCCAGAAAGGGAGTTACCAGTACTTTGTAGTAAGCGATCTACCTCAGTTTTAATTTCTGGGGCGGCGGGTAAGGGAAACTCGACGACTGTCAGCACTTCCGTTAAATCGTCAGGGATGGCGATGCGTGGTGACAGTAGGACAATATTTTTTGGTTGCGATTTGAGAAGTCTGGACAGATTGCGGAGTTTGCGAGCGATCGCCACATCTTCTAAAAAGCGATGATAATCTCGTAAAATCAATACCGCAGGTGCGGAAGCTGGTAATTTTTCGATAAATTCTAAAGCTTGCAACGGGTTACGCCGCCCAAACCCAATATCATTGGGGTTTCCCTGATAGCCATCGACAAAATCCCAAGTATACACCGGGCGATTACCCTGGTTGCTTGCTTCTTCCCGGATAGCTGCTTCTACCCGTTCTTCCTCATAGGTGGGAATATAAATCAAAGGATAGCGGGCGCGTAGCAGCAGTTTAAACTCTTCACGGAAGTTCATATATAGTTGTGGTTATTAGTTCTTCTCTCATTGTTCAGGTTTGTATCGCCTCTAACAACTAAAAAACCAACATATAACAGTATATAAAATCTTTCATCATTATCTGCTGGAGACAGAATAAGATTAAGATACCTATGGATACTTCAGCTATTGTATCTGGGGCCAACCTCTACACTTCCGTTGGGCAATATATTTTATTAATGCCTATAAGTAATTGCTGTTAAGGATTTCATCTGCCTTTTCGTCGCAACTTCCTTGCGAGGTCGCCGCTATCAAATTAGAACAATATGCTTTCAAAATATTTCTCGATAGGCTTTGGTAAATCTTGATTTTCTAATTCGCTAATGTCTTGAAAAAAATTAAACATAGGTGGATTTATCAAACCTACAATAGTAGCTCCCTCTTTGCCTTCTTCACTTAGTACATAAAATCTTGCATCACTATCTGATTGAGACAGAATAAGATTAAGCATCAACAGAATTCTTGCGGTAACAACCCGCCATTTTAAATAAGTTTGAGTATATGACGTTCTAAATTCGTAAGGGCAAATTAAAAAATCGCCTACATTGGTAATTAGATGCGAATTGCCTTCAGAATCCTCATATTCATCTACATCCTTGATGATAACGCCACATCTGCTTAAACTATTACATAAGTAAATATCTTCAAATATCATTGGTGGATATTCATACAAATCTTCTTTATCTAGAGGAAAGCAACGGTGTGGTGGTAAGGGTCTGTATAAATACAAAAAGTTATCGTCTTCGTCCGTTTTATTATCCATCAGTTCCTCTGCTTCTGGAAATGATGTTATATCTAATGTATTCAATCTTTTATATTTTCCATCTCTTAACCAAATTGAATTGTTATTTAACTGTAATGCTTGAATTATGGGAACTAAAGCTGAATTTTCATAAGAATAAAAACCCAGTCTTTCCAAATTATTTAATATTTCTTTCATCATTTTTACTAATAAAACAATAAGCCTGTGTAGACAGGCTTAGTTCATATAAGTGCAGACTTCAGTCTGACAAAATTATCAAATTACTATCCTGGAAGTTGCTTTTTCAAAGCTTGTAGAGAAGCCCAACGGTTATCAACTGGAGTTTCACGACTATCAGAAGTATCAGGACTATCAACAGTACTACTTACAGGAATACCTGGACAATTGCGATCGCATAACTGGCGCTGCGGTATTGCCAAACACATCTGCTCATACAGCCATTCGTTGGGATAAAAATAACCATCGGGCGGTAAGCTTTCTAGCAAATCTTCCATAACCACTTCCCTTTCTAAGGGCAAGTCATTTGCCTGATTTGCAGTTTCATCTAACCAGATGATTTCCTTTGTATCAACCCCTAAACGGCGATTGTATTGCTGCAAGCAACGGTTGCAGGTACAAGTAATAATTGTTTCTGCCTGACCTGACACTTCCAGGTAATTGCCATGATGTTGCACGCGCACATGGCCGCGAACTGGTGTTAACGTTTCTAGACCAGGCAGAAATTCCTTAACTTGAACTTCCTCTGTTCGCTCCGATGCTCTAGTTAGCTGCGGAATATAAATTGCGTCCATAGGATTTGTGAGACATCCTCACTAAAATTTATCTAGATTATCAGCAATTATACTGATACTGAATCTTTATTTTATCCCTTAACAAAAAGAGAAATTTTGAAATTATATATGGTTATGAGTTTTCAATTAACTCCAAACTCCTGTACAGACGCGATTAATCGCGTCTCTACTGCTAACTCCTAACTCCTTCCAACGAAGCGGGACAGACAACCAGATGGCGATGTGGCTCTTTACCGCGACTGAAGGTTTCTAAATCTCCAAATTCCTTTAAGAAGGTATGAACTTGACGCCGTTCAGCAGAACTAAGAGATTTGATTTCCACTTCTCTACCAGAAAAGCGTACTTCATCGGCTGCTGCTTCTGCTAATGCCCGAATTTCGGCTTCTCTTTTAACCCGGTAGCCATTTAACTCAATGGTGTAAGAGGCTTGTTCTTCCGGGGGTTGGCTAAGGTTTAGAACCGAATTTGCGAGATACTGAATCGCATCTAACACAGAACCATCAGCACCAATTAACACCTGGATTTGTTCTGATGTCAAATTAGTTTGGTCAATAGTCAACCAGTAGTTATCTGGTTCTGGAGAATCGCCGTCTTGAGATTGGGCAGTTTCTAAATGACCCTGAATCTCAGCAGGTATTCCAGTGAGTTCCAGCAGGGTTTTTAACCACTGCTGACCCCGCTGCATCGGAATGTCGCTCATGATCCCCCTGTTGCCTTTTTCTTAGGACTTTTTGGTTCAAATGGTAATGCTTTTTGTTCTGTGACTGCTGCTTCTTTCTCTTGGGTTTCTACAATTTTTTGTAGTTCCTCCGGTAGAGGTTCCCGGGAGAGAAGATAAGTTTGGGCGGTTTGGAAAATATTACCAATCACCATATACATCAGTACCCCAGCTGGTAGGGGGAAGAACAAGAACATCCCAGAAAAGATGACGGGGGTGATTTTGTTAACTGTATCCTGCTGCGGATTGCCACCGCTGGAATTTTGCCCGGAAAGCATTTGGCTAACATAAAGGCTGATTCCAAAAAAGACGATCATGGCGACGATATCCCAGTGGATTGTGCCATCTGGATCTTGTGCGCCAACCCTACCTAAAGCGTCAATAAATAGAAAGCCTTTTTCTGCTGCTAATCCAGGAATTGTTCCTTGAATAGTAACTTCTCCTGGTTGCAAGGCTTCTACATTGCCTTGGGCATCAATTTTTATTCTATCTTCACCTTTGGTAACTTTCCAATCAGGAACCAGCTTATTTTCTGGGTGTTCTGCTAAGAGTACCTGAAATGGTTTACCTGCAACAGTCTGATACTGTATCTTGGTTTGTTCTCCTACTGCTAGTTTGTTTCCGCTAGGAATAATGGCAGCTACTTTAACGTGTTCCCCATCTGCAATGTAAATATTTTGAGGAGCAGTAGCAAAGGCTTGCGGTTGAATTTGTTCGATTTGTTCTGCGGGAAGAATTTGCAGGTTAACGCTGTAGTTCGCACTTGCAAAAGGCGAACCCCGCAAGGTAGCAAACAGCGCTAACAAAACTGGCATTTGCACTAGTAATGGAAAACAGCCTGCCAAAGGATTGCCAAATTCTTTTTGGACATTAACCATTTCCTCCTGCTGCTTTTGCGGATCGTCCTTATAGCGCTCTTTGATTTCTGCCATCCGCTTCTGCATCAGAGGTTGTACAATTCGCATTTTCCGCATGTTGCGAATTGAGCCAGCACTCAGGGGATAGAGCGCGAAGCGGACTATCAAGGTCAAAGCAACGATCGCTAATCCGTAGCTAGGCACTATACCATAGAAGAAATCTATGATTGGCAGCATCACGTTGTTCGAGAGAAAGCCGATACCAAAATCCATTATTCTGAATTCAACCTGAGGTACTGTAAACTGAATCTAATTTATCTAAATCATGAATTGTAGGCGACTATCTTTCGCTACGGATAGCCGCACATTTAAATGGGGACTGGGGACTGGGGACTGGGGATTGGGCTTTGATACTTCCATCTCCCTAATCTCCCCCTACTCTCATCACTTGTTGGCAGGAGCGCTAAATTCGGGATTTTTCGCAGCAATTCTTTCGTTTATGTAGTCATAGACTTCCCGAAACTTGGGAATTGCACGCAATTCCAGACGACTACCGTTTTTTAGGGTGATTGCCATATCTCCCCAGAAGCCAATGCCACGGGGGACTTTGACGATTTTGACAATTTCTGAGTAAATTACGTCAGTGCGATCGCGTCCCTGCCAACCTCCGGTAACAGTAATTCGGCGATCGGTGATGCGGAAACGCAGCCACAATGCCCTGACAATTGCCCCGACTGCTAATGGTAGCCCGACAATTGTTAGCCCAATCAGCAGGTTGACAATTAAATCCCCAACATGGGGGCCACCTTCATAATAAACATCTTCACGAATTCCCATCGAACACCTCAGCTTGTGCCAACAACTGCTCTAATTCTTGCAGAAATTGTGGGCTTACGCACTTAGATTCTGCTGCTGTGGGTTTGACAATGAATACTAGCCGCCATCCTGGTGATAATTTTGGCAGCAGATTATATAAAGCAGCAGTAATTTGCCGTTTGATTCGGTTGCGAACCACTGCCCTTTTGCTGACTTTTGTGCTAATTGAAATACCAATCCGCGTGCTAGCAAGGAGCTTTAAGTCAGCTGCTTGTGTAATCTGGGTGGCAGTGTCCAAAGAAGGTTTCGTTGAACATAAAGGCTTTAAGGCTCTCAATATTAAATAAGAGCCATGACGCCGAATTCCTTCTCGAAAAACTGCCTGGAAATCCTTGCGGGATTTTAGCCGATTTGTTTTGGGCAAAGCCACAGATGCTCTTTATCGCTCGATCTGTCCTAAACACTCAGACGGTGACGGCCCTTTTTTCTTCTGGCGCTAATTACGTTTCTGCCGTCTGGTGTCCGCATCCTGGCGCGAAAACCAGAGGTTCTTTTTCTCTTACGGCTAGTACCGCCCAGTGTTCTTTTCATACTCTTCTCCTCTTAAGTGATTTTTATAAAAACTCACAATCTCTAATCATATCACTTTGTTAGGGAATTGTGAATCGTCGATTGGTTATATCTCTACTCCTTATTCTTAAGTGATGCTCAAAATCCATGTTCCCATATAGCGCAGTAGTGGTACATCGCCAGGGGAAAGCACTTGACAGTTAAAATAGTAAACTCCGCCGAAGGATGGGTTTTTCACGTTAGATAACACTACCTCGACTGGGCTACCTGCTGGTACTGGATCTTGAGGAAAAATATTAATCAGCTTACCTTCTTTGTCCCATTTCACCTCAGAAAGCGGAACTGCTTTGCCTTTGACTCGGACTTCAATTTTTTTCTGGTCAAAAGTTCCTTTGTAATAATCAGGGTAGGTAATGGCAAATTGACCAACTGCCAATTTCATTCTTTTGGCTGGAATCTTTAGTATGTATCGATCCCAACCATTAGCTTGTCCGCCAAAATCTAATCGGAAGGGTAGCTGATTTTCTTGTTTGACGCCGCTAAACAGCGTAAATCCAGGTAAGCTTTGCGCCAAAGTCAAGGCTGGTAATCCAGTAACCAAAAAGCTAGTCACGGCTAAAGCAGAAAGTAAACGTCGCATAATCGGGCTTCCTCTACAAAAATATAAATCTGCGATCTAAAAATAACTGTGTGTTAGTATTCTTTACTAAACTTTACTACTGGCTTCTCGACAATGGACGTTTAATTTCCAAAAAAAGTGCCATCCTGTCTGATGTTTAGGCAACAGTAAAGTTACTTAGTATTAAAACAAACGTATATTAAATTTACTTCATTACCCTTATGTAGCCATGATTTGATGGCTAAATTGGGTCAAATTGGAACTAGATATAAACACAGTTGGGGGTTGGATTATGTTTCTAAATATGTATAAGTGTATCTAAATTTGAGAATTTTGTTATAAAAATTGAGGTGTGCCATCAGCGATCGCCAGTTAAGTTGGGCTAAATTGATTAAAATAAGTTGGATTGGAATCGAAGTTGTAATCATTAAAATTTGATTGGGAAATTATCAAGCTTTCAAAATTCGGTCAATATTACTCTATAAGAAAGGAATACCAAAATTTCTCAATCCCGAAAACAACCTAAAGATAAAGATGCAAAATTTGGGAATCAATTTAGGATGTGCAATACATAACCCTGTTTGCAAATATCTGAAAATATGACATCTGCGAGCGGCAAAGCAAAAAGTCCGATTGGAGGGAACCTCCGCTCAGAACTTTACAAAAAAATGAGGCTTTGTCTAGAGAGCAAAGAGTGGGAGAGGAAAGATTCAAGGTTCAATCTACAAGTAAAATTCATGGCTGATGTTCCTGCCTAAGTACTATGAGTGCGGGACACCCATCATCTGGACAATCGCTTACTTGGCAGAGATTAGGTATTTATCTTCAGGAGATTTCATGAGAATAGCAGTTGCTAAAGAAATTGAAGTTTGTGAACGTCGTGTGGCATTAATTCCTGACACCGTTGCCCGATTGGTAAAACAAGGTTTGGAAGTGTGGGTAGAAGCGGGTGCAGGAGAACGCTCATTTTTTGGCGATCCAGACTATGAAGCAGCAGGAGCCACAATAATCAGCGATACTGCCAAATTATGGGGTGAAACAGATATTCTGCTGAAAGTAAGTCCACCGCAAGAACGAGAAGATGGACGCTCAGAAGTTGATTTGTTAAAGGAAGGGGCTGTTTTAGTCAGTTTCCTCAATCCTTTGGGAAATCCTGTTGTGGCGCAGCAACTAGCAAATCGGAAAGTCACAGCTTTGAGTATGGAGATGATCCCCCGTACCACCAGGGCGCAAAGTATGGATGCTTTGTCCTCGCAAGCTTCATTAGCAGGTTACAAAGCAGTATTAATTGCCGCCGCAGCCTTACCGAAATACTTTCCGATGTTAACCACAGCCGCAGGCACGATCGCTCCAGCGAAAGTATTTATTATGGGCGCTGGTGTAGCCGGATTGCAAGCGATCGCCACCGCTAGACGTTTGGGAGCAGTGGTAGAAGCCTTCGATATTCGTCCCGCCGTTAAAGAAGAAGTGCAAAGCTTAGGGGCAAAATTCGTTGAAGTCAAATTAGACGAAGAAACCGTCGCTGCTGGCGGTTACGCCAAGGAAATTTCTGAGGCTAGCAAACAACGTACCCAAGAAGTTGTCGCCGAACACATTAAGAATTCTGATGTAGTGATTACTACTGCTCAAGTACCTGGGAGACAAGCACCACGGCTAGTTACAGAAGAAATGGTGGCACAAATGAAACCAGGTTCGGTAATCGTGGATTTGGCTGCTGAACAAGGTGGTAACTGCGCCTGTACCGAACCCGGCAAAGATATTGTGTGGAACGGCGTAACAATTATCGGCCCCATCAATCTCCCATCATCAATGCCAATTCACGCCAGCCAATTGTATGCCAAGAACGTAACATCGTTGATTCAACTGCTAATTAACAAAGAGAAAGCTTTGCAGGTGGACTTTGGCGACGACATCGTTGATGCAGCTTGCGTTACCCATGCAGGTGAAATTCGCAATCAACGAGTGCGGGATGCATTACAAGCATCGAATACTCAGCAACCGGCGGTTAATTAGGGAGATGAGGGAGCAGGGGAGGCAGGGGAGGTAGGGGAAGAAGAATTAACAACCAATGCCCAATGCCCAATGCCCAATTCCCCATTCCCATTTATACAAGGAGTTTTGATTTCATGACAGAGGCATTACTTGCTGCTTTGTTTGTATTTGTATTGGCATCTTTTATCGGCTTTGAAGTTATCAACAAAATACCACCGACTTTACACACGCCCCTAATGTCAGGCTCAAACGCGATTTCTGGCATTTCGGTACTTGGGGCAATAGTAGCTTCAGGTGCTAGAGAAACAACTGTGTCAGTGATTCTCGGTTTAATTGCCGTAGTACTAGCTACAGTCAACGTTGTAGGTGGCTTTCTAGTCACAGATAGAATGCTGCAAATGTTCAAGAAGAAGGAGATTAAGGCGTGAGCGACTTTTTACCAACTGGCATTCAGCTGACATATTTAGTCGCTGCATCCTTATTCATTTTTGGTTTGAAAAAGCTGGGTTCACCAGCTACAGCGCGAAACGGTAATGTGATTGCATCTGTGGGGATGTTGCTGGCAATTGTGGCGACAATGCTGGATCGCCATGTGTTGAACTACGAGATGATATTGTTGGGCTTGGCGATTGGATCGGGAATTGGTGCGATCGTTGCCTACAAAGTCCAAATGACGGAAATGCCCCAAATGGTGGGTTTACTCAACGGTTTAGGTGGTGCGGCTTCTGCATTAGTCGCCGTTGCCGAATTCTGGCGATTATTGGATTCTGGCGCACCCGTACCCCTAGATGTGAACATTTCCATGCTATTGGACGTGTTAATCGGTGGCGTTACCTTCACAGGTAGTTTCTTAGCCTTTGCCAAATTGCAAGGTTTAATTAGCGGTTCCCCGATTACATTTCCTTTCCAGCAACCATTTAACCTCTTACTTCTGGGTGCTTATTTGGTAGGCAGTGCCTATTTAATCATCACACCAGATAGCTTACCCATATTCTTGGGAGTGGTAGCTGTTTCCTTAGTGTTGGGTGTGATGTTCGTCATCCCCATTGGTGGCGGCGATATGCCAGTGGTAATCTCGCTGTTGAACTCCTTGTCAGGTGTAGCGGCGGCGGCGGCTGGTTTCGTGGTGATGAACAATATGTTAATCATCGCTGGGGCTTTGGTAGGAGCATCCGGCTTAATCCTCACCGAAATTATGTGTAAGGCGATGAACCGCTCTCTCTTCAGTGTGTTGTTCAGCGCTTTTGGTACAGGATCTACTTCTGGTGGTGGTGCTGCTGGTGGTGGTGCAACCGATCAAACTGTCCGCAGTATCGATCCCGAAGAAGGGGCGATGATGTTGGGTTATGCCCGTTCTGTGGTAATTGTGCCTGGTTATGGTATGGCAGTTGCCCAAGCGCAACATAGCGTCCGGGAATTATCCGATCAGTTAGAAAAAATGGGTGTTGATGTCAAGTATGCCATTCACCCTGTTGCTGGGAGAATGCCGGGACACATGAATGTGTTGCTAGCAGAGGCAAATGTGGCTTATACCCAGTTGTACGACATGGATGATATTAATCCCCAGTTTGAACAAGCGGATGTGGCTTTGGTAATTGGGGCAAATGATGTGGTAAATCCGGCAGCGCGGAGTGATGCAAGTAGCCCAATTTATGGTATGCCGATTTTGGAAGTAGATCGGGCGAAGCAGACGATTGTGATTAAGCGCGGGATGAGTACGGGTTTTGCCGGTGTAGATAATGAGTTGTTCTACAAGGATAAAACTACGATGCTTTTTGGTAGCGCTAAGGATATGGTGGCGAAGTTGGTTTCGGAAGTGAAGCAACTTTAACCAACCGCAGAGGCGCAGAGAGCGCGGAGTAAAGGATTTAGAGAGTTAGCTTGTCTTGGGGGTGTGATATTCTCAGGGCAAGTTTTTTTAATTCAACAAAAAAGTAGTACACTTTTTTAATAGACCTCTTGCAAAAAAGTTTTGTGGTAGAGTAATGTGTTAAACACATTTTCTAAAACTTAACTTGCATTAAGAAGCTCATAGTTATAAATTCCAGCAATTAAGTGACAGCGCAACACAAAACGTTGTCTGCGATTACGGTAGCGTTGACTTAAAATCCGAATAGTCTCCGTATTTTTTCACGTTTAAATTTAGATTGCCATATTATAATTACAAATAGTTAATAAAAATATATATTAGTTAGCTAAGAATGGTATCTATTGTATTTGGAACACCTTTGTACACTACAGAGTATGGCTATGCATATCTTGGAGATTCACTTGAATTACTAGACAAAGTTGAATCAAATTCTGTTAATCTAGTGATTACTTCTCCTCCCTTTGCACTACAACGTGAAAAAATTTACGGTAATGTTGATCAAGAAGCTTATGTAGATTGGCTTTTTGCTTTCTGTAAAAAAGTTTATCGTGTACTAAAGTCTGATGGAAGTTTTGTAATTGATCTTGGGGGAGCATATCAAACTAAGCGTCCTGTGCGATCACTTCATAATTATCGTATTTTAATTAGACTATGTGATGAACTAAATTTTCGTTTAGCTGAGGAGTTCTTTTGGTATAATCCATCTAAACTCCCTTCACCTATTGAATGGGTGAATAAACGCAAAATTAGGGCGAAAGATTCAGTCAACACTATCTGGTGGTTATCAAAAACTGATAATCCTAAAGCTGACGTGAGTAAAGTTCTTGTTCCTTATTCTGAAAGAATGAAAAAGCTGCAAGCCAATCCTGAAAAATATTACAAACCTAAAACACGTCCTTCAGGACATGATATTGGCTCTACTTTTGCTAATGATAATGGAGGAGCAATTCCTTCCAATTTATTGCAAATTGCTAATACCGAAAGTAATTCTAGGTATATGCAACTTTGTAAAGCAGCGGAAATTTCTCCACATCCAGCACGTTTTCCGCAAAAATTACCTACATTTTTTATTAACTTTCTTACAGAACCAGCAGATATAGTACTTGATATATTTGCTGGCTCTAATACTACTGGTGCAGCGGCGGAAGTATCGCAGAGACATTGGATATCTTTTGAGCAAAACAAGTCTTACTTAGCTGCTTCTGCTTTTAGATTTATGGATGTAAATTTAAGTTTGCATCAATCTTTAGAAATATTTAAAAATCTGATGAATATGGAAGAAAATATCAGAATTGCAAGTTATGGTCAACTTAAGTTAGAAATATAGAATTCTGAATTTAATCTCAATAAGTATGTAATTTTGCTAATGTGTGTTTATTTGTTTAGTGTAAACAATTTCACCTTTTTTAACCAATTTCATTGGGATCTTGGGATTATTTATAGATTCCTGTGTTTGTAGCTTAATCTCCCATTGTTGAAATTTTTCTTCGAGAATAGAAGAAGGGACTTTATAAATTTCGATCAATTCTATACCTTCATACACTGCTATATACCATGCTTTGACGGATCGATACTTACAAAGAATATCTTTATTGAGATGATGGTGTGTAGTTACACCAGCATTTTTATTAAGTGCGCGATTTATTGTTTTTAATTCATATTCATTATCATCTGCATCAATAGCATCGTTTCCTTCTCTACCTGGAGATATACGTAAACCTAATAAAATGAGTACCTGTAGAACTTTTCCACCATTGTCTTGCAAAATATCATTAATGCCATATTCATCTGCTAGTTTTTGCATTTCTCGAATACCATTAAATGCCAATTGTAACCGCTCAATATCAGAACTACGCTTATTTTTTGTGGTAATAGGCTCTTCGACAGGCTTAACTAGAGTAGGAGAAACTGGAGCAACGAGCAGAGTATTTATAGTATCAGTATTATCATTTGTCTGCTCAATATTCATTAGATAAGAAACTGAAATATTGAGTGCATTAGCAGTCTCTAAAATTACTTCAAATGATGGAGAGCGTTCACCTCGCTCCAATAAGCTAACGTGTTCTATAGTTTTCCCTATCAATTCAGCTAAACGTTCTTGTGTAATAGCTTTCTCCTCTCGAAGATGACGCACTCTACTACCAAAGCGTCGTCGAACTGCTTCGTAATCCATTAAGTACTCCACTCTAAAAAACGAACACTTAGTTCGTCTTGCGATCTTATGAGGGAATACACCATAAGTAAACGTACTCACAGTACGTATTGAATGAAAAGCGCTCTCTTCTTCTTTTGAGCCTTTGCGTGAGATAAAAAGAGCGATCGCCAAATCTCCACGGTGCGATCGCACACTTCACATTCTAAATTTCTTGCCATTCTCTAGCATCAATAAAAATAGATAGATGTTTTTTATTGCTTGTGGCAATAATAACCTCATGCCCATAATTAGCAACTAAAATAGATTGAGATGCCAAAATCACATCACCATCTAAAGCTTTATTATCTGCTGTAGATTTTCCTTGATTTCTTACTTGGGCCCATAACTGTGCTGCTTTCAACATCACTTCTGTTGTAATAGGAAGATAGATAATTTCTGACTTTAGTTGATTAAGTTTTCTAATTCCTGATAATTTATTTGCTCTTAATAATTCCCGTCTAATTTCATAATCTATAATTTCTGGTAAAATTACTTCATATCCTCTCTCAAATAGAGTATAAAACCATTCTTGACATTGCACAGCTAGAGGCGTTGCTTTTGGATTAGTAATTAATCCCACAGGTGCAGAATCTAAGATGATAACCTTACTCATCCTATTTTAAATAGAAATACCTTTCATAGATTCAATAATTTCTAAAGTTTGTTGTTGTTCTTCTTGTTCATCTAACTCATTCCATGACTCAAATATTTTTTTGATGTTTGTTTTCCTTTCTTGTTGTTTGACGGCATCACTCTGATTAATTTCATTAAGAGCATCTTCCCAGTTATTTAATGATGTCTGTTTCATCCTCACACTTTGACGAAATAGACGTACAATTTGTAGTAATTCTGGTACATATTCTTCTGGAGTTTGTTGAATTTCTAATAATAGTTCAGCGCGGGGTGTAGTTGATGATTGTGCTGTGAGCGGTTGATTATTGTTCATAAATACCTTGCAAGTAGATAATTTAAAAACACGAGTAGATATTAATCAGTTTTAGCACTGGTAGTTATATTATATTTTAGCGTGAATAGCTATTTTAGTTTACTGAGAACGTCCCGACACTTACATGGTAGTGAACCGATCAAAAATCGGAATTGAGTGTGGCTATTGCGTGAGATAAAAAAGCGTAGGCAAAGCCCGCCGAAGGCATCGCCCTCTGCTTGCTGTGTGTTCTCTACGCCTGGAATAGTTCGTTAAAAAAGGCGTAGCCTCTCGTAGAGAAGGCACCGCCTGATTTCTTTTTTAACTAACTATCGTTTGATCGGGATTTCTATCCAGAACTCACAGCCTTTGCCAGGTTCAGAAACACATTTGATAGTACCGCAGTGTTTTTCTACAATAATTTGGTAACTAATAGATAACCCTAAGCCAGTACCTTGTCCAGGTTGTTTGGTGGTAAAGAAAGGTTCAAAAATACGCGATCGCACAATTTCTGGAATGCCACAACCATTGTCAGCAATCCAAATCAGAACAGTATGCTCTTCTATAACTTCTGTACGTATCCAAATTTGAGGATTGTCAATTCTTTTTCCACTAATTGCTGAGTTTTCCAGTGCATCAATCGCGTTGTTGAGAATATTCATAAACACCTGATTCATCTGGGCTGCATAGCAGACTACCGGGGGTAATTCACCATATTGTTTAACTACCTCAATCGCAAAAGAATTAGTTTCTGGTTGCAGTCGATGTTGTAAAATTAGCAAAGTACTATCGATACCTTCATGAAGGTCAACGGGCTTCATTCCTGCTTCGTCAAGTCGAGAAAAACTTCGTAACGACAAGACTAATTGAGAAATCCGCTCTGCACCCATCTTCATTGAAGCCAGAATTTTGGGCAAGTCATCATTAATGAAATCTAAATCTAGTGCTGCTACTTGCTTTTGAATTTCTCCTGTTGCTTTAGAATACTGTTTCTGATAAAGGCGCAGCAATTTAAATAAATTTTCGGTATGTTCAGTAACATAAGTGATATTTCCATAAATGAAACTAATCGGGTTATTAATTTCATGTGCTACACCAGCAACTAACTGCCCTAAACCTGCCATTTTTTCACTTTGAATTAACTGACTCTGAGTGTCCTGTAATTCTTTCAGAGTCTGGGTCAACTCTTCTTTTTGACATTGAGTTTGTTCTAGTAATTCCGCTTGCTGAAGTCCTACGCCTAACTGAGTACCAATTTGCATCAACAAATCTACTTCATCTTCTTGCCAATCACGGGGTTTGATATTTTGATAAGCTGCTAGCAATCCCCAAAGTTTCTCACCCTGAAAAATCGGCACAATCATATATGCCCTAGCCTCCATGAGTTCAATCAGGGCAATATAAGGAATAGAAGAATCATCGGTGCTGTAAACATCCTTAATAACAAGAGTTTTACCATTAGCAAAATCCCCGCCTTGGGTTTCTTGCAAGTAATTACTTGCATAGGCGTAGCCCGCACTTCGACTTGGCTCAGTGACCGTCGTAGACATTGCAGGTACAATTTCCTTTACTGATGTCCAACCTTCGGCTAAAGACTCAGCAACAAATTTCCCACTCCAATCAGTCCCGAATCGATAGATTGTCACTCGGTCAACTTCCAATAACCGTCGGACTTCTTCTGTACTGGTCGCAAAAATGGTGTCAATATCAAGAGAGTGGCGGATTTTCTCCACTGTTGCAGCTAAGGCCTTCTGTCTTTCGGCTGCTTTCCGTTCTCGTTCGGCGGCTTGAGCCAGTTTTTGGGCTTGCACCTGCATCTGTGTCAAGGATTCAGCTTGCTGTAATGCTACCCCCAATTGAACGCCAACTTGGGCTAGCAAGTTGATTTCTTCATCTTGCCAATAACGGGGCTGGGAGTTTTGATAAGCTACTAGCAATCCCCACAGCTTTTCACCCTGAGAAATTGGTACAAAAACTTCATTACGTGCATATTTACCCGCTTGTTTTCCTTGCACAAGAACGCCTTCTGTCACAGGCTGCGGCTTAACCATTGGTGTCCAGCCATCAACGATGGAATCAGCCACAAATTCTCCACTCCAATCAGGATAGAAGCGATAAATTGCGACTCGTTCCACTTCTAATAACCGACGAACTTCTTGAGTAGTGGTTTTAAATATGGCTTCAATTTCAAGAGACTGACGAATTTTTTCTACTGTGTGCGCTAACGCTCTTTGCCTTTCAGCAGCTTTGCTGATATCTGCTGCTTGAATCTGCATTTGTTGGATAAATTCCGCTTGCTGCAAAGCCACACCTAGTTGGGTGCCAACTTGGGTAAGCAAGTAAACCTCATCTTTTTGCCAATCACGGGTTTCAGCATTTTGGTATGCTGCTAGCAAGCCCCAGAGCTTTTGACCGTGGTAAATAGCAACGATCGCATAAGCTTTTGCTTGATATATCTCTAAAATTTTAATGTAGCAGTCACTAAAGCCTGAATTGTAAATATCATTACAAATTCGGTACACTTCACACTGAGTGAAGTTCCCACCCTCTGTATCTTGTAAATAGGTATCAGCGACTGGAGGTTTAGCTAAATCTTTGGCACTACATACGCTGACATTCTCTTTCAATTCCGGGCGTTGCGACTGTTGATCTATGAGGGAAACCCAACCCTCTGCCACTGATTCAAACACAAATTCACCACTCCAATCGGGATTGAACCGATAGATAGCTACGCGATCGACATTTAGCAGCTGCCTAAGTTCTGCGGTGGTTGTATGGAAAATGCTTTCCAAGTCTAAGGACTGGCGAATTTTTTCAATGGTGATCGCTATAGTTTTCTGCCATTGGGCCGCTTTTTCTCTGGCTTTTGCTTGTGCTAGCTCTGCTGATTGTAGTTTGACTTGTTCGAGGAAATCTGCTTGCTGTAAAGCAACTCCTAAATGTTCGGCAATTAATTGCACAAACTCAATTTCTGATGCTTCCCATTGTCGAGGATTACTACACTGATGAATACACAACAATCCCCATAAATCTTTACCTTTGATCAAGGGGGCAATTATACTAGCACGTACTTGGAATTTTTCCAGAATCTGGATGTAGCAATCACTAGCATTTACTTGATAAATATCAGTTATTGCTCTAATTCGACCTTGCTGATAAAGTTCTGCGAACTCCTCACTAAAGCAGTGGTCGCGCAGTTTGGCTGCTAATGCCGAATTCCATTCGGCTGCCACATCTTCATAAATAAATTCTCCTTCCCATGCCAAATCAGGATAAAAACGAAACACGCCAACCCGATCGCTTTTCAGAAGTTGGCGGACTTCAGTGACTGTAATTTTGAAGATAGTTTCTATGTCTAGAGACTCCCGAATACGGGCAATAACTCCAGATAAGGCTTTTTGTTGCTCATTCTGATGCAAGGAACATGTTACATCTAAATGAGATTCTTGCCGTTTTGAATTTGGTTGTATGGATTGAGTAGTAGAGGAGTTTTCCATTCCCAGTGGGACTTTAAATATTGAAAGTCTTCTATTTAATGATTCCCGTTGCGATCGCAAAGTTAACAATTATTCCCTGGGAATGTCATAAAAACAATGTAGGGACGCGATACAATCGCGTCCCTACAAAAAGATTTTCAATTACCAGAAAACTATCGCCGCTTAGGAGTGGCGCTGCGGGTGGTGCGTTTTTCTTCATCTCGACGACGGCGATCGCGCCAATCCGCCAGGGTTAAATAACCAATACCACCAGTGACTACTACGAGCAGCACTACAGCAAATAAAGCCAAAATACTCAAGAATGGACTTTCCACAATGCCTCTATAGTCCGTTACGTCCCCACACTACCATTGCAATTGACCAAGTAAACACAACTAACAACGCTACCCAACCTAGTGTCAAAATCTCCATAGTCCCACTTTTCAAATAATTACAAAAGGTTTCTAATACTTATCATACAGGGATTGGGCAGGCTGAGATTTTTTTATCAATCAGATTGTAACTTTTGCATGTGATGTTTACGACAAGGTACGTTTACACAAAAAGACACCAACTTTTCTTGATACGTTAGTACTTAAAGCAACGATAAACACGAATGTAAAAAAGTAGCGATCGCGCTTTCTGACTTGATACTTTTGGGAATACTAGGGCTATGGGTATATATTTCCAATCCAGCAACCCCTAATATCATGCCGACATTTTTCAACTATCCTTTCCAATCCAACGGTTTTATACCTCATGGACATTGTTATCTTTGGCAAACTGGATTAGTCTGGCTGCACATTATTTCTGATGCCACGATCGCTCTAGCCTATTATTCCATTCCCTTCCTACTGATTTCTTTTATTTACAAGCGTAAAGACGTTCCTTTTAATGGCGTCTTTTTGTTATTTGGTGCTTTTATCATTGCTTGCGGTACTGGGCACTTAATGGATATTTGGACGCTTTGGCATCCAAATTATTGGGTTGCAGGTAGTTTAAAAGCTCTAACTGCCATTATTTCAATATATACGGCATTTGCGTTATTTTATCTCATGCCTCAAGCTCTGACATTACCCAGCCCAACCCAGTTAGAAGTTATTAATCGAGCGCTTTCAACTGAAATTGTCGAGCGCAAGCGCATCGAAAAAGAATTACGCCTTGCAGAAGAAGTTGCTCAAAACTCCAGCCAAGCCAAGAGTGAATTTCTCGCCAATATGAGTCATGAACTACGCACACCTCTTAACGGTATTTTAGGCTATACACAAATTCTTCAACGCACAGAATCTTTGAGTGAAAAAGGACGTAAAGGAGTCAGCATCATTTATCAATGTGGTTCTCATCTTTTAACCCTAATTAATGATGTTCTGGATCTCTCCAAAATAGAAGCCCGGAAACTAGAATTGTATTCTGTTGATTTCTACTTACCTGCTTTTATAGATAGCGTGACTGAAATTTCTCGCATCCGAGCAGAACAAAAGGTGATCGCATTTCACGTCCAACTCGATCCTGATTTACCAACGGGCATTCATACTGATGAAAAACGCTTGCGGCAAGTACTGATTAACTTGCTTAGTAATGCGATTAAATTTACTAATGAAGGTAGTGTCACCTTCAAAGTTAAGGTCATTAATCAACAATTAAATACTAATGGACAAACTAACTACAAAATTCGTTTTGAGGTAATAGATACTGGTGCCGGGATAATCCCTGAACAAGCACAGAAAATTTTTCAGCCTTTTGAACAAGTAGGAAATCAAAAACGACAATCTGAAGGTACAGGCTTGGGATTAGCAATCAGCCAAAACATTGTTTTGTTGATGGGTGGTCAAATTCAAGTACAAAGTGAATTTGGCAAAGGAAGTACTTTCTGGTTTGAGGCAGAATTTTCAGAATCTAAAGACTGGGCAAAAGTTTCTAGAGTGGTTGAACAAGGAACTATTATTGGTTATCAAGGACAAAACCGCACCATTTTGATTGCCGATGACAAATGGGAAAATCGATCGGTAATTATAAATTTACTAGAGCCAGTTGGGTTTACTGTTGTAGAAGCTAGTCAGGGTCAGGAAGCATGGGAAAAGGCTTTAGTCCACAAACCAGACTTGATTATTACTGACTTAGTGATGCCTATATTGAATGGATTTGAGTTGATCGATCGTTTGCGTCAGTCTGAGCAATTCAAAGAGATTGCTGTTATCGCTTCCTCAGCTAGCGTGTTTGCAGCCGATCAGTACAAGAGTATTGATGTAGGTGCAAATGCATTTCTACCAAAGCCTGTAGAAGCTGAAACGCTGCTGGAAATGTTACGACAGTTTTTGCAACTGGAATGGATTTTTGACATTAAGGTAGATGAAATCAAAAAAAGCAATATAGATGCTTTGGAGCGACCAAATGAGATGATTTATCCTGCCAGAGAGGTTTTGCAAGATTTACTCGAACTAACGCAAGACGGTGATATTCAAAAAGTTTTGGAACTGACCGAGGAACTTTCTAAATCTAATCAGCATTTAAGCATTTTTGTCCAGCAAATTATCCAGCTTGCTAGTAATTTCCAACTCAAACGTTTGGAAAATTTTATTGTAAGTATTCAGGAGTCAGAACTCAGCAGTCAAAAGAAATGAGACGACCTGTAAAAGCATTTCAAGACTAGTTACTAATTAGCTATGCTAATTGCATTTTTAATTCTGGCTCATGAATTTTTTTATTCAACAATACATCAATTAATTTGAGTTAAATTTCAATTGTTAATTCATTATGCCCAAGACCTCAGATACCGGATTTATTTTGATTGTGGATGATAATCCCACAAATTTATCTCTCCTGTGTGAAGCGCTTAATAGTGAGGGTTTTCGTTTTCGGGTTGCAGTTGATGGAGAAAGTGCGATCGCCCAAGCCGAACGCAATCAACCAGAGTTGATTTTACTGGATGTACAAATGCCAGGTATTGACGGATTTGAAACTTGTCGCCGCCTCAAAGCCAATCCTGTTACCCAAAACATTCCGATTATTTTCACTACTGCCTTAGCGGATACAGAAAGCAAAACGAAGGGATTTTCCCTTGGCGCAGTTGACTATATCCCGAAACCATTTGCCCAAGAAGAAGTGATTGCAAGAGTACGCGTACATTTACAACTCAAACAATTGACTGAATCTTTGGAACAACAAGTTAGCGATCGCACCAGGGCTTTGCAAAAAGCCCAAGTCCAATTAGTACAGCAAGAGAAACTATCAACACTCGGAGAGTTAATCGCTGGTATTGGCCATGAAATCAATAACCCGATCAACTTTATTTCCAGCAATATTCCACCCTTGCAAGAATATATTACAGCAGTAACCGAGTTGCTTCTACTATATGAACAAGAGTATCCAAATCCAACAGCCAAAATTACCAAAACTATTGAGAACTTGGATCTAAACTTTGTTCTCGAAGATATGGGAAAAATCTTGAACTCACTCCACATAGGAAGCGAACGAATTCGGAACCTTTCTAGTTCACTCCGCAGTTTCTGTCGTTCGGATAGCGATGCCAAAATATCTGCTGATTTACATCAGGGAATAGATAGTACGCTCATGATTTTACAACACCGTCTCCATGCTAATAGCGATCGTCCCCGCATTGAAGTAATTAAAAATTATGGAGAATTACCACAGGTTAAATGTTATCTAGGGCAGATGAATCAAGTGTTTATGAACATTCTCGCAAATGCAATTGATGCCCTTGATGAAGCTATAATGGAAGGCAAAATCAGCAATATAATTCCTCAGATTAAAATTACCACAGAAATAGATTCTGAACAATTGGTTATAATTCGGATTGCTGACAATGGGATTGGTATTCCTGAACGGCTGAAAAAACGCTTGTTTGAGCCGTTGTTTACAACAAAAACTGTTGGCAAAGGTACTGGACTTGGCTTGTCGATCGCATATCAAATTATTGTAGAAAAACACAAAGGTATATTAGACGTGAATTCTCAACCTGGTATGGGAACCGAATTTATCATCAAAATTCCTACTTGAGAGCAGTATTTAATTAATGACAAAGCTGCTCAAGCATTTATCATACTGGAGAGTAAGGAAAAATTTCCCTAATACCCAATCCTTAACTTCTATATAGAGTGAACCCAACTTTAGATCCTCAATTAATGGCAGAACGCATAGAATCCCTCAAGGCTGGAATAATTGGGGGATTCTCTGTGTGTTTGGCTTTTGCGATCGCTAGTCTGTTGAATACTTTCGTACTGGCAAAGTATTTTCAGACACTTGTATGTCTGCAAAGTGATGTTAACTGGCGCTTATTGGTGAGTGGTGCAGTTGCAATTTTTACTGGTTTTTTATTTGGTGTCACCTACCGCTATATCATCCGCTGCGATCGAAATCCTCAACTCAAAGCTGGCGGCGTGTTAGCTTTTGGCTTGGTGCGCGGATTAACTCAGATAGAACTTGGATGGAATTCCCACAGCACAATTTGGCCTTTTTTGGTGTTGGCGGCAGAAAGTTTGTTATGGTTTGCGCTGGCTGCGATCGCTCTTGATTTCGCTATCCAATTAAGTTGGGTTAAACCTTTTTCATCAATCTAAATTCCTGTAATCTTACAGCTACCTGTAAGCCTCTACAGAAGGTTGTGGTTCAAATAAATCAAAAAAGCTGTAAGTGTTATCTTTATGTAGTACAATAATTACAATAAACTTACAATTTGATGTAGCTTTAAAAAATATGTATAAATAATTACTAATTTAAATTCCCTTTACTCTGTTTACATAATATGAATACTAAAATACCTCACTATTATCTCATTGTTGATTTGGAAGCTACATGCTGTAACAGTAAAACTATTCCCCGTCACCAAATGGAAATTATCGAAATCGGTGCAGTGATGCTCAATCGAACAACGTGGGAAATTGATGCAGAGTTTCAGCAATTCATCCAACCTGTGAGACATCCGCAACTGACAACTTTTTGCACCGAATTGACTAGTATTCGCCAGCAAGATGTTGACGAAGCGCCAAAATTTTTAGAAGCAATTTCTCGCTTTAAAGAATGGATTAATTTATTTCCTAACTATATTTTTTGTTCTTGGGGTAATTACGACAAAAACCAATTTATTCAAGATTGCGCGTTTCATAATTTTCCTTATCCTTTTACTTCAGAACACATAAATATCAAAGAGGAATTTTCTAAATATCTTGGCGTATCTAAAAAATTTGGCATGGCACAAGCTCTCAATGAGTTGGGGATAGAATTAAAAGGTACACATCATCGTGGCATTGATGATGCCCGCAATATTGCAGCTATTTACAGACAGATCAAAAACAAAAAAAACTAAGCTAAAATAGTTTGGTTTTATTATGCCAACCTACTTAGTTAATAACTTCTTTGTTACTTCTTCAGCTAAACCATCTTTAACATGAACGATCCGATTAGTTTGCTTGGCGACATCCGGTTCATGGGTAATAATGACAATCGTGATGCCTTGACTATTTAACTCAGTCAACAAATCCATCACTTCCTGAGAGGTTTCACTGTCTAACGCTCCAGTGGGTTCGTCTGCTAGAACAAGTGCAGAGCGATTAACCAGGGCGCGGGCGATGCCTGCGGCGGGCTACGCCTACGCTACTCGCTGTTGCTGTTTTGCTCTAACTCTTTGCTAAATCCCTTTATGTAAAATAGTTACGAATTTTTAAAGTTCGGTGTTTGTTACCGACTATCCATAGTAGAACAATTAGCAATACAAGCGCTTTGATCGTTGATGGCTCCACTACCTTCTTCACTTCCGTGGGGGTTTGAGGAGTAACATTACACGGAATCTCAACGATTTGTGTGTGATTAGAACCATTACCACTGGGAGTCAGATCGCATTCGCCTTTATTGGTGAGAGACAAAGGTGCATTTTCTGGAGGAACAGGTGTAGGTGGTTGAGCTGAAGAAACAGGTATAGGTGCTTGAGATGAAGAAACAGGTGATTGAGCTGAAGAACTATCGCCACTCAGTAGTAGAAGCAGAATTAAACCAAGACCCCCAACGCCGATTATTGGCCAAAGTGGAAAGGAATTAGAACTGTCTGGTACTAAGACATCTCCCGTAGAGCCAGGGAAAGCATCAAAAGCTATTGTTTCTCCATCCAAGGCTAGTGGATTGTTACTTAGCAAAGTATCTCCTGCGATATCTTCTCCTAAAAGCTGATTAAATTCCGCTGGAATCGCATTGTTGGGGCGTCCTAGTTCCCCACCTTCTTCGGAGTATGGAAAGGATAGTACTTCAAAAATCTTCTGTTGGAGTTGGTTCTGATCTCCAGAATTCAACGCATCCAAGCCTGTAGAGATTCTATTTAAATAAAAATTTGTCATCTCTGGCGAAAGACCTAGAGACTGAATCTGCTCTTGAATATTAGAAATTTTTGAGGCCTCTTCAAAAAGCAGTCGTCCGTATGACAATTTCAGGTCTAGTAATCCATTACGCAGGCTAACCGAGTCATTGACTCCTGAGTATGGTGCCCAGTAGAACTGCTTGGTTACAAGTCCGAGTCCTTCTACTGGATTGCGACCAAAAGATTGTCCAAGAAGGTATTGAGATCCATCCATGATTGCGGGAGATGCATTTCTCCAAAATGAGGCGTAAGGCACCGCAGAGAGATTAGGATTATTGCCGTAGAAGCTAGCGAAATTCTGGAAGTTTTTCTCCCCACCGGCTGCTCGGATCAGAAGGTTTTGATAACTAGTCCCATTGTTTAACTCCACTAATCGTTGGATTACCGATCCAGTTTTATTGCAGGTCAGACCAAATCCCACATCACATCCAGGAATGACTCGCATTTGGCTCAAATTCTGGTTATTAAGTTGGTACTGGAGATACTCAGACTCCAATCCTTGTTGGATGCCATAGCGTCCAACATTTAGCTGTGCAAAACCAGACTGACACGTCGTAGTGAGTACTACTGCAACAGATGAAAATGCGATCGCTGTAAAGCGAACTACCTTCTCTACGAGACGCTCCGCGAACGGCATCGCAATTCTTTGAACAATTGATCTAGACAAGATGCACCTCCACTAAACAACAGCAATTTAATTGGGGATTGGGCATGGGAAAGAGGACTTGGGAACAAGGGGGAATGGCACGCTTGTTAAGATACAGCCCTTGCTCTGACTGGTTAAGAACCTAGAGGCTCTTAACCCATTCTGGGAGGCTCCGCCTCCGATCTTCTTGACAAGAGGCAGAAGCCCACTTTCAAATACATTCCCAGCCTCTAAGCTGGGAACAAGACAACAAAAGCCTTTGGGCTTTACAAGCTTGCTATTCCACCTTGTCCCCTTGTCTCCCTTTCCCTTGCCCCTCTGCTCCCCTACTTCCTCAATTCAACTCTTAGGTAAATAAATGTTGATCGTGATTCCCGTACCTTTAAGATTTCCTGATGAGAGTGTGTGATATAAGACCATCGCCTGATTTGGTTGGTCAAAAAGATACCCACGACGTGTAGGTTTGATCTTCCCTTCCTTAACCAAGGAAACGAAGGCTTGTAGATATCTACGTATACCTTGACGGTTCTCTTTAGTAGTATTCGTATGATGCTCAATCAGCATCATAAAGAAGTCCAAGCTACGATTTTCCTGACCTTGAATTAGACTACCTTCATCTAGAAAAGAACTTGCTATTAGCCTGCTATTAACTTGTTTGACCTTAAATAAAGTAAAGTAACGTCCTTCTTTTTTAGGATCGTTGGCATAACAGACCCAGGAACCCTCTTTATTTTGTGTAAAACCCTGTTCAGCAAGGTAAGAAAGCAAAGAATTACTTGTCTTAGTTTGTGGTGGAGGTAATAAATCTTCAATGGGATCTAAAGAGCAAATCCTCTGTGTTGTTTTCTGTGGATAAACAGCAGGAGTCTGTTGGGTATTGACGCGAAAGGGCTGTGTTGTTTTCTGTGGATAAACAGCAGGAGTCTGTTGGGTATTGACGCGAAAGGGCTTGTCATCAGACATTGCCATGCTAGACATTGCAGCCAACGCAGACACTTGGAGAACGATCGCTCCAAACAAACGAACTATGATATTCATGTTTTTCCTGTTACTCTTAGTGACTTTGTGAATAATTGAATTTTTACTAGATCGAGATCGAGCTAGCAGTCCTAAATTATTTGTTAAATTTAAGTGTTTGCCTGATTTGATTGAGGTAGCTTAAGTTTTCACTAATCAAATAGGACTTTTATATCTAGGTAACTAAGCACAAAGAGAATCAATATCTAAATAAAACACACAATGTTAATATCTTATTGGCAAGATAAATTAGGCTTTTTGATATTTTTACATATACAAAAAACTATTGACATTGCGTCAAAACTTTTCTATTTACTCTTGTCTAATTTTTTGCCATCTTAAGAAGGTTTTATGCCTTTCTCGCTGGCTATGATGATTCCTAAAAAAGAGCTTTATTTAGCTCTTTAGTACCTTATATAAGCAGAGTTTAAAAAGCTCTGTGCTTTGCACGTTAGGGCTTTTGTTGATTTCCTGGGTAGGTTGAATAATTTTTTGTTTTTTGAATGTAGCGCACCTAACTAGCTCTTTCAGCATGGTTACAAATTGATGTATAAATAATATCTCCCTGACAGTAAAATAATATTACCATGAGCTTGAGACATGCAACAGTATTGTGGACAGTTGTCAAAGTTGTACACTATGAATCGCAACTACCTCTTCATTAAATCTCATAGCAAATAGGTAAAAGGCACGCTTAATCTATACTACACACTACTAGTATGAAATTATTAAATAATCGCAGTGTGTAAACTGATATCGTTATGTATTAGTTATAACCTTAATTTAGATAAGTACGTATAAAAAATAGATTGCGATCGCTAACCCAAGTGTTTACTTACCTTACTAGGCGATGTTTATGATGGTCTACGTCTATGCACCAAACAAAGTTAAGTTAGATTATAAGTATAAAATTTGCGATTTAGCACGCTATTGCTGTTGTTGCCACAGACCTTATAAGCCTGTAAGGCAGATATTTACGACTTCTCTAATACCAATTAAAAAAATATTTGCGACAAATAGGGCATCTAAAATAAAATCATAGCCTCAACATTATCAATCTAAATAATGTTGAGGCTATCAGCATAACAAGCGACAAATTCTATCAATAATTGTTGATAAATAGAACTTACGCATTGACAGTTAAGACAAAAAGTACGTAAGTTCTAAATTAGTTAATTCAATTTAATTTATTACAAAGCACTGCGGCTAGTTAACGCATTCCACAAGAAGACTGCAACAATAGCACCCAGAACTGCTACTGCAATACCGGGAATACTCAAAGAGGGAGCCGCTAGAGCAAAGCTTCCTGTACTGAAGAATACACCCAAACTACCACCAATAAAAGCACCAACGATTCCTAATAAAATTGTTGCTAAAATTCCGCCGCCTTGATGACCGGGGTAGATAGCCTTTGCGATCGCACCAGCAATTAGACCTAAAACAATCCAAGCAAGAATATTCATTGTTTTTATTTGATAAACGTTTTTTAGTGACAAATACACAATAGCAATCCAAATATTGACATTCAATCTATCAACAGAAGCAATGATCGATAGCCTTGAGGATGAACGCTATTACTTCTCGTGATGAACTCTCTTAATTGAAATGGATAATAAAAAAGTTCCTAGTAGGTATAAAACCAGGAACTAATAAATTTATTGCTTGATAATTGCAGTATATGCATTTTTAATAATTTTTCTCATCTACTTGAAGAATTAAGTTCAAGTTTGAGGGCAGCTACTTTTGTAGGAACTTGTAGAATTCTAGCGCTTAAAAGGTTTGTGCTTAGAAATTGGCGTATAAAGACCAATTACCTGTACTTGCATGAATGTAAATTGAAGAAGAATCCAGAAATCAGAATTCAGCAATCTTTCTGTCGGGGATTCAGACCCGTGACTGATTGAAGACCACCAAATTTTCAATTTGGTGGGGGTGCAAAAACGCCGATTATTCAGACACTCGAGTACTCGCTAACGCTACGCTATTCGCTTTTTCGTACAGAATACCCAACTGAATTCTGATTCCTGACTCCTGAATTCTGTTTGATAAGAAAATCAACTGCTTTACCAATTTATCGTTCTTGCATTTCTTGCTGACGCATCGGCATAGCGTCAATTTGCTCAAAAATTGCTGTCGCTTGCACTGGTGTAGTTTCTTGGCGCTTAACACCACCATCTTTGCCGATCAAAATGACGCGAAAATTTTCTTTATTAACCCCAAAGCGATTTCGCAAATTGGCAGCAGAAGACTCATCTATTAACTGTCCGTTGGCATAGCTTTTATCTGTTGCCAAAACTTGAACGAGAACTAAATCTCGATCTTTAAAATCGTTTTGTTGCTGGTTAAATAACTGCATCTGTTGCTGATAGTTATGGTTATCAACAGATGGTGCAAAGAGTAGCAGCACTCGATTTTGCCATTTTTGGGAACTGAGGTTAAATGAAGACATTTTGATCGTATGGGTTGAACCTTGGACAGTACCAGCAATACTAACAGGCGATAGGGCTATAGATGCGGCGATCGCCAGAGCAATTAATACTGAGTTATTCACTTCGGGGCTTGTTAGGCTCATAATGACAATGACACGAACGAGGTTTGATGAAATGTCAAAAGCTTTTCCAGACTCTTCTCAACTACAACAGTGGCATCAAGGTATTGAAATGGCTAACCGCAATAACATTTTCTGTCATTGTCGTAGTTGTAGCGATGAATGGGTGGACTCTGTGATGGATGCAGTTTGTAGTAAATGCGGTAGCAAAGATATTGAACATATTTCGTGCTGGCAGTTTCCAGATGATTGAATTAGTAGCTAAGTATGTAGCTGATATAACGATGTCTACGACGGGCTGCGCCTACGCTACTTTTGACATTTCCTTAGAAAATTCTGGGTGATTACTTTGTTAAGCTGCGATAATATCTGCTTGTGCATCGAAAGCGGAATTTGAAAAAATACTCCATTTCAGATAGATCAACGGTTAACAGTACTCATGTCAGGATAGCGATCGCCAGCTGCCACATTTTTTGGTGCAACTGTTTCCAGTCGATGCAACTCTTGTTCAGTCAGGGTAATTTCGGTAGCTGCAATATTCTCCTCCAAGTAAGTACGGCGTTTTGTACCAGGGATTGGGACAATATCTTCTCCTTGAGTGAGTAGCCATGCTAAAGCAAGCTGACTAGAAGTTACTCCTTTTTCGCTGGCGATCGCTTTGACTTGCTCTACTAATTGCAGGTTTTTATAAAAATTCTCACCTTGAAAGCGAGGAGAATTTCTGCGATAGTCATCAGGTGCAAGATCGTCAGGACTAGCGATCGCACCTGATAAAAATCCTCTTCCTAATGGGCTATAGGGAACAAACCCAATTCCTAATTCTCGCACGGTAGGTAAAATTTCATCCTCTGGCTCTCGACTCCAAAGAGAGTATTCTGTTTGCAATGCAGTAATCGGGTGAACTGCTACAGCCCGTCGAATCGTCGCCGGGGCAGCTTCCGAAAGCCCTAAATAACGAACTTTTCCCAGCTTGACTAACTCTGCCATTGCCCCGATAGTATCTTCAATGGGGACAGTTGGATCTACTCGATGTTGATAATAGAGGTCAATTACTTCCACTCCCAGACGTTTTAACGAGGCATCGCAAGCTTGATGGACATATTCTGGTCTGCCATTAACCCCTTTAAAACCACCATCTTCAGTACGGACATTGCCAAATTTAGTTGCTAAAACTACTCGATCTCGGCGATCTTTAATTGCTCTGCCTACTAATTGTTCGTTGGTAAACGGCCCATACATATCAGCAGTATCAAGAAAATTAACTCCAAGTTCTAACGCCCGGTGAATTGTCGCGATCGCCTCAATTTCATCACGACCGCTATAGAACTCAGACATTCCCATACAACCAAGTCCGATAGTTGAAACTTCTAACCCAAGTTTCCCTAGCTTTCTGGTTCTCATAAAAGAATTTCCTACTCAGTAATTGGTCTTAGAATATTACCCTTTTCAGCATTATCCCTTTCCCTTCCACCAAGTCATCTATTATTAGAAGTATTTACTGATAAAAGTAAGTTGATTTGCAGATAATTGACATTCGATTTTACCAGCCCTGTTAAGAGAGCTTTCTAGTTTACGCATATTTATTATGTATTTTCTAGTCAATTACTAGCCAGTTGTAGAGAAGCGATGACCAAACGCTGTAAATTGTCTGTTGAGTTCTTTTACAGCTTTGGGTCAACAACTGGCGATTTGTGGTTGTTCTGTTCTGTTGATATCTCATTCAAACTGCAAAATACACAGTTGTCATGCCAAATTGCCAGAACCTTTGAATATAGTATCGTGACTTCAACTTGTTCACTTTTAGCAAAAGTTCGTTAAGCACGCACAATAATGGTCGGTTGTTACATACACCAGTCTGATTGTGATTAGTCACAATATAGTAGTGCGAGATATTGCACTCTTACAAAAGTTAAATTCAGAGGTAAACTATGTTTCCTTTTTGGGGTAATCCATGTTATGGAAGCGAACCCATTTCGCACAAAGCTAGCTTAGAGCGGAAATTAAAATTCTTGATTTGGCTACGAGATGATTTAGAGTCTAAACTGGCTGGTCTTAATGCTTCTATTGATACCGTTCGTCAGCAAATATAACGTTCAAACTCATCTACTTAGAACTTAGCTAATACAGCAATTCATCTCATCGCCTATCTAATAAGCGGGTGATGAGATGAATTGCAAGTGAATTGACGACTAATAACCTAGTTAATTAATCAGTCCGTTGTAACTAATAATTGATTGCTGACCGAATTTTTTGGTTAAAGCAGCTATTAGTTATAACGGACTGATTGCTGTGAAGCACCTGCTTCATCCAGGGAGTTTCAAATTTTAGAAATAGCAAAAATGCTTGAAATAGTAGGCATTCCCATCTCTGACAGAAAAGTGCGTAACTCAATGGCTGTAGGGGCTGCCCCTACTCCTCCAAAGCTACCAGCCCAGCAACAGTCTTGTCGGTCAACAAACTAATAGACACACTTCCAGTTTTCCTTCGACCCAACCCAAAGAATCCAGCTTCCAATCAAACTTTATCAATAACTTTAGGCGATGTCTACAACGATCTACGCCTATGCTTTAACTATTAGACTTCTTGGCATTTGTAGGGAAAAGGGTAAGGGGGAAAGGGAAAAGGCATAAAAAAACCTTTCCCCAATAAAGATGAGTTCCTTTTCCCGCAAGAGTGCAAAAGTAGTTTTTCCTTTCCGGTTGGAGAAAGGTTAAAGGTTACTGGGTTTGGGAAAATTCCATACCTTTACCCTTTAACCCTTCCCCTTTTCCCAGTCCAAACATAGCAATTTTGGGTTGCAGACTACTAGACCTGCCACTGACCCAGGACTGTGTTGCAGTCAGGCTCACCATCAAAAATTGGAATATTTTACAAAAATATTTTTCAACGGTGATTTAAGTACAACATTTGGGAACAATTTATGGAACTCAGATTTTTGTAGGTACTTAGGTAATTTCTAAGTATCTACAAAAAGCAGATAAATCTGTTCAAAATGCAGTCTGAGTTTCCCCAAAAGGGAATAAATCACTAAACTGGCAATATCTATAAAAATGCTTAATTCGGAAATTCAAAAAGACCTTCGCCATAACTTTACTGTCAATGTTATTGAAAGTGGATTTTTTGGTTTTGGGAGTGGTTTTGCTTCATTTTTCACGATTATTCCACTATTTGTTAGTACTCTTACCGATTCTGCATTGCTTATCGGTCTGATTCCAGCTATTCCACGCTTAGGCTGGCAATTACCTCAGTTATTAACAGTTAGTAAAGTAGCTCGTCTACAGTGTTACAAACCAACTGTAATGTCGTTGACAATTCATCATAAGCTTCCTTTTTTGGGATTAGCACTGGTGGCTTTATTACAACTAGAACTCAATCACCAAACTATCTTACTGTTGACATTTGCCATACTCATTTGGCAAGGGCTAGGCGGTGGGTTTAGCGCCACTGCTTGGCAAAGCATGATTGCTAAAATTGTTCCCTCTAGAAAGCTTGGTATTTTTTACGGTACTTTAGCAGCATCTGGTAATTTTATGAGTATTTGTGGTGCTGCGATCGCTGGTTTACTACTGAAGGAAATTGCTCAACCATTTAACTTTGCTCTGTGTTTTTTGTGTGCCAGTTTGGCAATGGCTCTATCTTGGTTTTTTATGTCTAGGACGCGAGAGCCAGTAAGTACCACATCATCAGCCTTTGAAACTAGACGTGAATTTTGGGACACTCTGGGTGTAATTCTCCGGTGCGATGAGAATTTCCGTTGCTTTGCGATCGCACGTATGATCTCACAGCTAGCACTGATGCCACTTCCCTTCTATACACTCTATGCCATACATCAATATGGGATGGGAGAAGTTTCTGTTGGGTTAATTACGACTCTATTGATGGTTACACAAACTATTGCTGGATTGGTTTTGGGTTGGTTAGGCGATCGCACCGGTTGCAAGTTAATTTTACAAATTGGTTGTGTCGCTTGTGCATTCAGTTCGATTTTTGCTTGTTTAGCACCCAATGCAAACTGGTTTTACTTGGTATTTATAGGAGAAGGAATAGGTATGATGGCTCTGCAAAATATTGCTGCGGTAATGACCTTAGAGTTTGGCAACCAACATCAACGACCAGCCTATATTGGTCTTGGTAATACCCTTATTGCTCCTGCCACTATCCTTGCTCCCCTACTAGGTGGATGGATAGTAGAGAATATTGATTATAGAACTACCTTCTTGGTAGCAGCTACCGGTGCATTAGCTACAGCACTGCTTTTGCACGTAGGAGTAAGCGATCCACACTATCTTGAAGAAAATTTTAGTAACGATTCAGTTAATGTTTTGCCTGAGTAGTTGGTATAAGCTGTGTGACTACGCCTATATAAATCACTCTTGGGAGTGAAAGTTGGATGATTCTAACTGTGGTATGAACCTAAAAGCAGTTAACAAAACATTGCAAGGTTTAGGCTTATGATATTCATGCCTCATAATTTTCTACTTGTATGGCTGTTTCAACTGCTGTCCGTTGGGGTGCTTGGCGGAGGAATCTACATTTTATATGAGTGGTATGAATCCCCACGCGAGACTACACTTGTCTTATAAGGAGTGACAGCCGTGCTGGGAG
>NZ_JAVRCK010000084.1:0-41650 GCF_034530815.1 Nostoc sp. DedSLP03 | reverse complement strand
CTTATAACTTTATTTTAGAAGCTCTTTTCTATGCAGCTTCATATTAAATTGGTATTAGAATAAAGATGTGCTAATATCGATCGCAGTGAAGTTGATGTCTGCGGTATAGTTTCCGCAATATCTCATGCTAATTCAAGTTTTGTATGTAGAGAGCCAAGTAGCTCTGCTCAAGGAGGATGGCTGGTGTTAATAGTTCCAGCCATGAACGGTTAGATGTTGAGGCTACGCTAACCGAAGTTAAAAGGCTCCAAGTTGACCGCGCACATCGTGACGCCTCTGGATTATTCTATATCGAAGGTGTGCGTAACTTTGTAAAAGTAATTGACAACGGTTTTGATATTTCAGCGATCGCATTTAGTGAGAAACTGCTCACAGCACCTCTAGCACGGAAACTAGTTCGGCAATCTCGGCGTTCTGGTGTTCCTTGCATCAGCCTAACACCCGAACAGTTTCGACGTATTTCCCAAAGTGAACGTGCTTCTGGAGTTGGTGCAATTGTTCGTCAGCGCTGGTTCAAGCTATGTGATATCTCGCTACAACCTAATTTGTGCTGGGTGGCTGTTGAAACTGTTCGCTCACCAGGAAACCTCGGAACCTTGATTCGCACATCAGAAGCTGTTGGCGGTGCTGGGTTTATTTTTATCAAAGATAGCGTAGATCCCTTTGCTCCCGATGTTATTCGGGCATCTATGGGTTCGCTCTTTAACCAAAAGTTTGTACGCACAAGCTTTTCTGCGCTCCGTAACTGGGTACAGAACCACCACTGTCCTGTTATTGGTGCTTCACCAGATGGGATGTCTGAATTTCATCAGTTTAATTACCCCAATTCTACTCTTCTTTTCCTCGGTGAGGAGCGCCAAGGTCTAACCCCAGAACAGCGAGACTTATGCCAGCATCTTGTTCGGATTCCGATGGTAGGTGCGGTTGACTCTCTCAATCTTGCTGTAGCAGGTAGCCTCTTAATGTATGAGGTTTATAGGTCGAGAACATAATGTGTGAAGTGACACCCAACATCAATTAAGCTTTGTGTTGGGTTGCACTTTGCTTAACTCAACTTACATCAGCAAATGTTAAGTAATTCATTGAATTTCAACAAATAGGAATTAAAATGCACACAACATCTCAACCCGATCCTGTTCGTTTAGAAATCTTTAAAAATCTCTATCAATTTATCGCCGAACAAATGGGAATTGTGTTGCAAAACACCGCCACATCAGTGAATATCAAAGAAAGGCTGGATTTCTCCTGCGCTATTTTTGAATCATCGGGATTATTAGTAGCAAATGCCCCACATATTCCCGTACATTTAGGCTCAATGAGTGAAAGTGTTCGCAGTTTAATTAACGATAAAGGCGACACTTTAAAACCGGGAAATGTTTATCTATCTAATAACCCTTATAACGGCGGCACACACCTTCCTGATGTCACTACAATTACCCCTGTTTTTTTAGAAAGTAGTGAAAAAAATCCATCCCCAATGCCCAATACTTCGACTACGCTCAGTACAAGTGCCCAATGCCCAATGCCCATCTTTTTCGTTGCTTCTCGCGGACATCAAGCAGATATTGGTGGAATTACTCCCGGTTCTATGCCTCCACACAGTACCACAGTAGAAGAAGAAGGAATTCTTTTTGATAATTTTCTTTTAGTTGAAGAGGGAAATTTTCGAGAAACCGCAGTCAGACAGCACCTTGCAAATCATACTTATCCTGCTCGTAACCCCGATCAAAATATCGCTGATTTTAAAGCTCAAATTGCTGCAAATGAACGGGGAGTTCAAGAACTTTCTAAAATGGTTTTACAATACGGCATTGATACTGTTCAGGCTTATATGACATTTGTGCAAGCTAATGCTGAAGAGTCTGTTAGGCGTGCGATCGCAGTTCTCAAGGATGGCTTATTTACTTATAAAATGGATGATGGGGCGCAAATTAAAGTTAAAGTAACCATCTACCCAGAAAACCGCAGTGCTACCATTGATTTTACGGGAACTTCTTGGCAGCTAAATAGTAATTTTAATGCTCCTAAAGCTGTAACTCAAGCAGCAGTTTTATATGTCTTCCGTACTTTAGTTGATGATAATATTCCTCTCAATGCTGGATGTCTTAATCCTTTAGAAATTATTATCCCGGTTGGCTGTATGCTCAACCCAACCTATCCAGCCGCAGTAGTCGCGGGTAATGTCGAAACTTCTCAAACTATTGTGGATGCTTTATATGGTGCTTTGGGTGTTATGGCTGCTTCTCAAGGAACGATGAATAATTTTACTTTTGGTAATGAGCAATATCAATATTATGAAACTATCTGCGGCGGCTCTGGCGCGGGGATTAATTTTGATGGCACTGATGGTGTTCATTCTCACATGACTAACTCTCGTTTGACCGATCCAGAAGTTTTAGAAACTCGTTATCCTGTACTTTTAGAAAGCTTTAGTCTTCGTCTTGATAGCGGTGGCAAAGGAAAATATTCGGGTGGTAATGGAGTTGTCCGCCGCATTCGATTTCTGGAACCGATGACAGCTAATATTCTCTCTGGTCATCGGCTTGTTCCTCCCTTTGGATTAAATGGTGGGGAGGCAGGAAAAGTAGGACGCAACTGGATACAACGTCAGAATGGAATTGAAGAGAATTTAGACAGTACAGCAACAGTAGAAATGAAAACTGGGGATGTTTTTGCGATCGAAACTCCTGGCGGCGGTGGTTTTAGTAAATTATCTTAAGAATCAAAAATTGCTATAAGTTGGCTTCAACTTTCGCAGAAAATTGAGCATGGCTGAAACTACAGCATCCGGCGACTCAATCAAGAAGCCGTGACCACCACGTTCGATGACTACAAGTTCAGCATTGGGAATACTTTGAGCAAGTTGTTGAGAAAACTTTAGCGGAGTGAGAATATCTTGTTTACCAACCATAACTAAGGTAGGACAACGAATTTCTTGGAGGCGGTTTATGGTGTCACTGTTAAGGATGGCTTGGCTGTGATGATAAAGTGAATCAGTTGCAGGCGGGAAAGGATATCTGATCGCAAATTCAATCAGACCTTCGATCGTGCCAGGAATTGAGTAGAACGTATCTGTAAATATCCAGGGCAATATGACTTTTTCATAAAGTTTTAAGTCTACATGACTAGGAAGTTCGCCCCAAGTCTCGATGATGCTGTTGAATAATGCATCACCTTTTGCCAAAGATGAGAGTAGCATTAGACTTTTTACTTTTTCAGGGTATGCTAACACTAGCTCTTGAGCTATCTGACTACCCATTGAATGACCTGCTAAATGCACCCGATCGATGCCGATGCGATCGAGCAATGCTGCAACGTCACTAGCCATCTGTTTGAGACTATAGGGGTTTTCGGGAGCAGAACTTCTCCCCATACCTCGGTTATCCAAGCGAATGACTTGATACTGCGAAACCAGCGATGGCATAATCAGCGACCAATAAGCATGATCGCAAAGAAAGCCAGCTATTAATAGCAAAGGCTCACCCGTTCCCTTAATGTCGTAGAACAAATCAATCCCGTTAATCTGAACCTTGGGCATAGTAAATGATTCTGCTAAACCTTATTTTAAGTAGGGATAGACAAGGCTAAATTCCTACGTCTTGAATTTCTCGTCCACCGGAATTTGATAGCCATTGGCAAGGCGATTGGTCATATTAGCAGTAGCTGCGATCGCCATTAGTTCCCCGAACATAGTATCATTCATACCCTTGGCACGCGCTGCCGCTGTGTGCGAAGCGATGCAATACTCACAGCCATTCGTTGCACTCACGGCAATATAAATCAGTTCGCGCATCAGTGGATCGATCTCACCAGGGCTAACCATCACTTCCTTTACAGCTTGCCACGTTCGTTGCAGGGTGGGGGGATGATTGGCTATGGCTTTCCAAAAGTTATTGATGTAGTCATTTTGACGTGTAATGCGGATGTCATCATACACTGCACGTACTTCGTCGCTGGCTTCTTCGTATTCAATCAGCTTAGTCATGTTTTAATTCCATATAGTTTCCCCAGCGAGTGGGAACCCCTAGATTGTAATACTGAGTTGCAATTAAAGATAGTAATATCATGTCCTCTTAGCGTCCATAGGTGAAAATTCTACATCGTCTACAAACGACTTGGCATAGACTAGCATTTCTTGGGCGTTCTAATAGAACAGACTAAACAGAAAATTTACACTATCTTGTCAGATAAATAGGTGGGGTAGTCCATGAAAAAATTCCTACAGCGTATTAAAGCATTACTCAAACGTATCCTCAAGAGGTCTGCATCCAATTCTCAGCAACTACCGCCTCTAATAAATACTCGATTAGAAACTTCTATTTCAACTGTTTCTCCCCGATGGGAATCTGGTTTGGTGCTTGTGTGTTCGCAATGTGCAAACGAGCGGTTAGGCTCAACCGCTTCCGAAGATTTAGAGAATTGGTTGAAATCTCGTTTAAAGTTTGAGGGATTATGGGGTGATTTTCGGGTAGTTAGCACCAGTTGTTTAGGAGTTTGTCCTCGGATGGGCATTACTGTAGTTATTGTAAGTAATGGAAGTTACGGAAATAGTCCATGTTTAATTGTAAACTCTCCAAGCGATCGCGAACTTCTTTATTCATATATCAAACAGAATAAAAGCTGACTGCAAAGGTTTACTAAATCTGAAAATTATTTAACTTATCACTGTATTTTATTTTGAAATATATTTGGCTCAACTGGCAAATAAAAAAAAGGGAGTGAATATTTTAATTCACCCCTTTTTTCAGTACTCAATGAGATAAATAATACTTTTTTAACCCGTATTAGTGTTATTCCAATCTAAAGAATTATTCTTTTATACGAGGTATATTTGGTCTGACAAAAGTAGCTGAAGAATTAGTACTTCGAGCATTAGTGCTTGAAGAAGTATTTGGCGAACTGAGATTCAAGAAATCGATGAGTTTAAGTGTACGATTACGAATTTTCCAGCGTCCATTTCTGTTAACGACTTGATCTTCATAAGTGCCATTAGCGACATCAATGCTGGTTTCCGAGCGTTTGTGAGTCGCATGGAGATAAGAAGTCATCGTTGCTTGATTATTTTGAATTGAAATGTTTATTGTACCCATCAAGTGTTGAGTAGCTGTATAACCATTTCCTTGAAATACTGAATAGACAAAATCTGCCCAAGAATCTGTCCCATAATTTGTTTGAGTTGCCCCATCAGGAAAAATAGCGGTGAGGACTGAATCTTGAGTAAAACAATCTCGATAAATATTCTTTCCTTCTTGGAGATTTCCTCTACCAATAGCGTCAGTTCCCAGGGCGTAACAGGATGTTAATTTTTGAATTTCTAATTCTGCATTAGGTTGAGTTGCACTTGCTACCTCAAACTTACCTCCAACAAACAGCACAAGAGTAACTGCAAGCACAATCAAAGTTATACGATTTAACAAAAACGAAATAGCTTTTGAAACTATTCCCCCATTTTCTCTTCTTTTTTCCACAAGATGATTTCCTTAATTATTTACGATTTTTGCATCTTGTACTTTACTACAAACTAAAGTTTGGGCTTACAAATTTAGCCCATCAAAATTGTCTAATATGCTTGTAGACTTCACTAGTAATTGACTTTTATATCTGCTAGAAAATCTTTTTTCTAGTAAATGATAAAGCTAGTACATACAAGAGATGATGTATACAATTAGTTATAACAGTTAATTAGTAAGTTACAAGTGTTAATTGTGACTTACTATATGTTGATTTGATTAAGTAATAAAGTAACTACTTACATACAGGACTTACGCAACTATCACCCTTGAGGAACAGTAAATTTATCGAAAATTCACTTGCTCAAAATTGGCAATGCAGATATAAACCAATTTAATCAACAATACTGCAAACCGTCCGCGCCCATACCAAAAGTTGAGGAAAACTATCAAAAATTTCTTATTCCCCCAAAATCGGAATAGAAATTATAAATTGTGTTCCTTGTCCCAAGACTGATTCACAAATTAAATTTCCACCATGATTTTCCACTATAATTTGCCGACTAATGGATAATCCTAAGCCCGTACCTTTTCCTACACATTTGGTAGTAAATAAATTTTCAAAAATTTGTTCTTTAACAGCTTCAGGCATTCCTTTGGCATTATCTTGAATCTTAATTACTACCTTGTCATTATTTACTTGTAGATAAGTCTCAATAGTAATAATATTAGGATACTTTTCTTGAATTTCTAAAAAATCACGATCGATATTTGCTTCTTCTAAAGCATCGATTGCATTTGCAATAATATTCATAAATACCTGATTCAATTGTCCCAAATAGCATTTTACTAATGGGATATCTGCATAGTGCTTAATAATCTTAATTGCTGGACGATTACGATCGGCTTTCAGACGATGTTGTAAAATCATCAAAGTACTATCAATACCTTCATGGATATTAGCTAATACTTTAGAAGTAGTATCAGCACGAGAAAAAGTACGAAGAGAGGTACTAATATTACGAATGCGCTGTGTCCCTACTGTCATCCCATCAATCATTTTTGGTAAATCTGTTAGTAGGAAATCTATATCTATTTCTTCGGCTTTTTCTTCAATTTCAGCACCAGGATTAGGGAATTTTTCTCGGTACATTTGCAGATAGTCTATTAAATCTTTAACAATATCTTTGGCTTGGGTAATACTACCTGTAATAAAACCAACAGGATTATTTATTTCATGTGCTACACCTGCAACTAAATTACCCAGAGAAGACATTTTTTCACTTTGGATAAGCTGTAGTTGCGCCTCTTGTAAATCTTTTATCGATTGTTCTAACTCTTTAGATTTATCTTGCGCCTTTGTGTACAAGCTGGCATTTTCTATTGCAATAGCCATTTGAGAAACTAAGACTTTTAATACCTCTACCCTTTCTGGAACAAAAGCCCCTGATGATAACTGGTTTTCTAAATAAATAATACCAGTAAGCTGTGATTGGTACATAATCGGCAAACAAAAGATTGATTTTGTTTGAGATTTTTGAATATAGATATCAAAATTAAAAGGTTCCGTAATTATTGCATCATTTAGTACAATATATTGCTGAGTTCGGAGAACATAATTAATTACAGATAGAGGTAAATCTTGATAAGTTTCAACAGGAATAGAACGTAAAACTGTCACTACATCGTCAGTAGCATTTCCAGAAGCTTCAATATACAGGTGATTATCTTTAAGTAGGAGTAGTGCTGCTTTTTGTGCGGCAGCATTTTCTAGTAAAATTTGGATCAGCTTACCCAATAAATTTTCTAAAACAATTTCATTAGTAATCGCTTGTGAAAATTTGATGAATGCATTAAAATCTAGAAAATCGCTCAAGCTACTATTGGTAGTAGTATTAGTGGTAATATGAGTTGTATCAAGTTTTGAACTAGTGTTTTCTATAGTAGTAGTTTGTCCTACTAGAAAAACATACTTTGATTCTAGGTGTTTAACTTTAGCGATCGCACCCCAACGAATATAGGCATAATAGGCTTTAGTTATATAAGTTTGATGAATTAATTCTTTACCTAAAGACTGATAGAATTTTCCAGCTAACTCATAGGCTAAAGCTTCTTCTTGGAGAAAACCGTTTGCTTGAGATTTGGCAATCGAGTTTTCATAATAGTCCATTGCTTCTAGCTTTTGACCCAAAACCTGATACCGTTCTGCCTCCACGAGATAAAATCTGTGTAAGTGATTGGTGGGAGCATGAGTAGCCCAGAGTTCCATCTTTTGCTGATTAGCTTGGACTTTTTCTAGAATAGCTTGCTTCTCAGACTCTTTAGCAGTATGATAAATTGCTAAGTGGGCTAAAGAATCGTAAAAATAAAATACTGGAACAACAAATAACCCTGTAACACCACCTAAAGAGTTTTCTGCGATCGCAGCATTTTCTACAGCTTGAAAATACTCTCCAAATATATAAGAGAGCATTAGCTTATTAACAAATAAATGGTTAATTGTGTAAAGGTCATTTACTTGCTGATGAATTGGTAGCATACTTTGCTCGTTGTAGGCTTCTCCAATTAAACAGTCCGCATTTTCAAAACTTCCTTTCAAGTTCAACACTGTTTGCAAATATACTGAATTCCAAGTGAAAGCTACTTGCTGCTTAATTTTTTTCAGCGAATCACAATAAGCTATCAGTTCTTTTTCTAGAACCCAAAGTTCTTTACCCAGCCAAAATGAATGATAGGGATAAATGTAACCACAATAACCAGCATATTCTAAATCCCCAGTCTCCAGACCACTAGAATATCCTGACATTGATGATGTTAATGTCTCTCTAATATGCTCTTTCCAATGCATAACATGGGCGCTAACAACCGTCAAAATTTTTGCCTTGAGTTCTTCAGCATTAAATTGTGACACCAGATGTGAAGCTAATTTCCCAAATTCATAGCCAGAATCAATTTCTCCTTGAATTCCACAAAGAAGTAATCCATAAAGACTATAACCATAAGCAGATACAGCTGTATTTCCATACCTTAAGGACAAATTGACCATTTTACAGACAATAATTGGCATCATTGCCGGAGCAGTTTGAAAAGCCGCAGGTAGAACTCCCATTAAGATTCTCATAGCTGCAATCTTGTTAGGATCGTTCATTAATGGTAAATTAATTAAATCTGCAATGGCTTTCCCTTTCAAAAAAACAGCAATTTCATCCATTCCCTGTTGAATATCAGTTGATGTCGGTTCGTCTGGAAAATTTATTTCTAACAATTGCAGAATTGATACTGCGGTTTGAATAGCTTCCAATTGCTTGCTTTGAATGATAAAAGCGATAATCTGTACTTCATAGACTTTCACTTTATCTAAAAGAATTTTGGCTTTCTGCTGCACCACCTCAGCCCAAGTTTGCATCTGCTCAAAATCACCACTCAGATAGGCTGCTTCTGCGGCTCCTTCATATAAACCGATGGTTAAGGTATATTCCGTTTGCCAAGCGTCTATATTTAAAAGTTCTATTCCATTTGTGAAGTATTTAAGAGCAGCTTCGTAAGCTGTAGAAGCTTTAGCTTTTCGTCCTGCAATTAAATTTAATCGTGCCAATTCAGTTTTTTCAGATTGCTCTATCAGGTTAATAATACCTACATTTAACTGATTGACGATATCAAAAATATTAGCTTCTATTTCCTCTTTAGGTATATTTTGAAGAAGCAATTGCCCAATTCTCAGGTGAGTAGATTTTTTCAGTTCTTCTGGAATCAACGAATATGCTGCTTGTTGTACTCTGTCATGCAAGAACTTGTAACCCACCCGTGAAGTATCAAAATTTAAATTAACCGCTTCTTCTTGATTAAAAACTAAAGGGATACGGTAAGCTTCGCTTAAAGGCAGAATTAATCCCGCTTGCAAAGCCGAGTGTAAATCATTTGCTGTCAAAGAAGGTGATTTTTCATTGACTATCGATAAAACATCCAAACTAAATCTGTCACCCACACAAGCTGCTAATTTTAAAACATCTTGGGTGAACCGTGGTAGTTTTTCAACTCGGCTGGCAACTAATTCAACTACATTTTTCTCGGCAATTCCAATTGCTTGAATATCTTTTATACTCCATTGCCATTTAGCATTAGCAAAGTCAAAGGTTAACAATTTTTCTTGATAAAGTGCTTGAATTAGTTGTGTTATGAAAAATGGGTTTCCACCTGTTTTGTTATAAATTAACTCAGCTAGCTTAATAATTTCTTTTTTAAAGACTTCTGTTTCTTCATCCTGCCTAACCTCTATTTCTTGAAGGGTTTCGGCAACTAGTTGAGTTACATTATCTAAATTTAAAGGTTGCAATACAATATTATTAACAACAGTGCCATTATTTTGAATTTCTTCTATTTTTTGGATTAAAGGATGTGCTGAACTAATTTCATTATCCCTGTATGCCCCAATAAATAAAAAATATTTGCTGTCTATATCAGTTATGAGCAGTTGAATTAGATTTAAAGTAGCTGAATCTGCCCATTGTAAATCATCTAAAAAAATGACTAATGGGTGTTCTTTTTGAGTAAAAACTTGGATAAATTCTTTAAAAACATGATTGAAACGATTTTGTGATTCTGTCGCCCCAATTTGGACAACTTCCGGCTGTGCCCCAATGATTAATTCTACTTCTGGAATTACGTCAGTAATAACTTTTCCATTTGTTCCTAAAGCTGATAATATTTTACTACGCCATATTTCTATTTTTTCATTATTCTCGGTCAGTAAATATCGCATTAAATACGCAAAGGCTTGAATTAAAGAAGCATAAGGTATATTGCGTTTTAACTGATCAAATTTACCAGAGATAAAGTACCCTTGTCTGCGAGTAATGGGTTTATTAACTTCGTTGATTAGAACTGATTTGCCTATTCCAGAATAACCAGAAACTAGCATCATTTCACTAGTTCCAGATGTCACTCGCTCAAATGCAGCTAAAAGTTCATTAACTTGTTCTTCACGACCATATAATTTTTGAGGAATTAATAACTGGCTCAATATATCCAAATGACCTGGCACAAAATCAGTGATGATTCCCTTAGTTTCTAACTGCTTGAGACATGATTCTAAATCTGCCAATAATCCTGTAGCACATTGATATCTGTCTTCTGCATTTTTTGCCATCAACTTCATTACAATTTTAGAGATGGCGGTAGGAATTTGTGGATTTAATGATTGCGGGTTTCTCGCTTGAACTGCAATGTGACTATAAACTACTTCTAAGGGGTCTTGGCTAACAAATGGTGTTTTTTCAGTAAGCATTTCATATAAAGTCACACCAAGGGAATAAAAGTCAGTACGATAATCAAGAATGCGATTCATTCTCCCAGTTTGTTCGGGAGACATATAAGCAAGTGTGCCTTCAACACAGTTAGGGTTATTAAATTGGGGATTTTCCTTATTGAGACGGGAGGCTATACCAAAGTCAGCCAGTTTAACAATACCTGTCTGGGAATTAATTATGATGTTATGAGGTTTGATGTCTTTATGAATAATCTGATTATTATGCAAATAATCTAAAGCTTTAGTTAGTTGAATAGCAATCTTTAAATGACTAATTAAGTCAAGTTTTTTTGTTTGAAGTAGTTGAGATAAAGACTGACCACCAAAGTCTTCTAACAATAATCCCACACGGTTTTCAAAGGTTTCTAAACTGATAGATTTAACTATATTGGGATGGTCTAAACCTTGTTGAATTTGATACTCATTTTTAAGGCGAGTAAACGCTTCAAGGGTCGGATATTCATTTTTAAGCAGCTTGAGGATAACTCGCTGTTGTGTCTTTGGCGTTTGTGCTTGATAAATAATTGTTTGGATTCCTTCGTGGAGAATCGAGTTGATTTGATATCCAGTACGATTTAGCATTGATTTTTGACTATAAAGTTATAAAATTAGCATCATCCCTGTTCTATCGTGAAAGAGATTCTAGTTTAATTATTCCCAGTACGTAGAAAATTATTAACATTGCGCTTCAGTATCCAAGGGTTGTAAATTAAAAAGCGATAATTTCCTGGTAACGAAAACTAGCGGCTAAAATTTGACTGTAACTTTTACGCCAACCGCAGATAAGGACACTTCTGTAAAAATCCAGATGCCTTATTATGGGCATCCAAATTATGAGTATGCGTTGGCGTAGGTCGAATAATGCCAGCAAATAGGTCATCCAACCCGTAGGGTGTGAAAAATTGCCATTCTCCCTGGGTATCTAGTCGAACTCCCACAGCAGTAGCGGTGTGCAGCCAATCTGTGATGCCATCCTCTGTACTAGTATAAGGTCTGCTACCAAGACGCCAACGAGCAAAACTGGCTTGATTTTTGACATCAAACTCGTCATCAGGAAATTGTTCTGTAAGAGTCACCTTTGCTGCTAGTTCTTGAGAACGGTTCCCCTCTATATCAAAGAATGCAATATCAAAATCTTTGATACCTAACCCACAGTCATCACCAAAAATTGAAGACCAAACGGTGTTTCGGACTGCACCTCCGGCTAACCACCAATTAGGTAGATTTAGTTGAGCGATCGCTCTTAATACTGTATAAATACGTGTATCAGCTAAAATCATCTGTAGGCGAGTGTTACTATTCATATCAAATTCCTGGGATTGTCAAGTAGAAGATGAAAATATTATCATTCGCATTTCATTAAACTTACGGTATTGATAGTCCTGTTGTGACACTTGGCAGGTCAATGTTTATCAGGAGAACTTCTGTAGTCATAGTATAAATAAAACAGGTTGGATAGAAGGTTAAATTGTGAATTTAGAATTTATAATTTTTATTTATGGAAGATTTATTTGCGCGACTAGAACGCACACTCAATCCTGAACTGCCTTCCTTAACAGAGTCACAACAACAACTCTTACAGGAACTCAGTATTGATGAAAATCAACCCGGTACGATTCTGCATGACTTTCAAACTCTGATAGATTTTTTGCAACCAAACGGAGTGGAAGTTAGTAGTATTAATAACCTTCTACCGCTAAAAGTCTTATCAGAAGTTAATTCTCAGTTAAGTCACCCAATTGAAACTAAACTCAAACGCCCCGTACAAAAATCATACCCCTACATTAATGGACTATATCTGTTATTACGCAGTTCTGGAATAGCCCAAATTAAATCTCAAGGGAAGAAGCAGGTTTTAGTTTTAGATGCCCCAACTTTGCAATCATGGTCAAGCCTCAATCTAACAGAACGCTATTTCAACTTATTAGAAGCTTGGTTGATTTGGGGAAATAATGAAATTTTGGGCGAACATCAAGATTCATTAGGGAATTTATTTAGATGTATTCAACTTTGGTCTCGCATCCCAGATAAAGGTTTAAAATTCCCTAAATATGAAGACCAAAACAATATTAGTTACTACCCCGCTCTGCATAATGTTGCTCTGTTAGAGTTATTTTGATTGTTATCTATTCAACATGGAAAACCACAAGAAGGTAAGGGGTGGCGCATTACTAGTTTACAACGTTTACCCTTTGGTGATGCTCTGTTGCAATTACTTTTTCCACTGGGTATACGAGGAGAATTACAGGATGATGTGAATGTAAGCTTTGGAAAATTGCAGTCACATTTCCAACCTTTCTTTCCAGAATGGAAGGATAATTTAATCGTTCCCAACCAAAGCTTTACTGATGGTATTTATATTTTCAAAGTATCCCTTTTTAAGGCTTGGCGACGCATTGCTATACCAGCAAAAAAACCATTAACCTGGCTAGCAGAGATAATTCTCGATGCTTTTGATTTTGATTACGATCATCTGTACGAGTTTAATTATAAAGACCATTTCGGTCGCATCATAAAAATCGGTCATGCCTACATGGAAACACCTCCATTTGCCGACCAAGTGCAGGTTGGTGATTTATCTCTAGAACCGGGTGGTAAAATGACCTATCTTTATGATTTTGGTGACAACTGGAAATTTGATGTGCAGTTAGAAGCAATTAATCCATCCGATAATAAAATCAAAAAACCGAAGATTTTAGAAGTTCGCGGAAATGCACCTCAACAGTATTGGAGTGAGGATGAGGATGAGTGATGAAAAGGATTTCGGAAAGTGCAGAGAATGAAAATATATTCAATGTCCAGATGTCTTATATTTTTGTTTCATAAAATCCGCTTTCATACGGAAGTAGTTTTAGTTACAATCAAGTAATACAAATTGTTAGGAGAGAAAACCTGTGAGTCTTCCATATACTGGAGGTTGTCAATGTGGACAGATTCGTTATGAAATTCATGCCCAACCATTAACGCTTTATCTATGTCACTGTAAGGAGTGTCAAAAACAATCGTCTAGTGCTTTTGGAATGTCTCTTACAGTATTACGAGATGCTGTTGTAATTGTTCAGGGAAAACCGAAAGCTTGGACTCGTAAAAATGATACCGGACGTGAAGTAAATAACCTATTTTGTGGCGACTGCGGAACGCGATTGTTCCATGAACGGACTTACAATTCAAATACTATCAATGTCAAAGCTGGAACTTTAGATGATACAAGTTGGTTACGCCCAGTGGGTAATATTTGGACACGCAGTGCCCAGTCATGGGTGATAATTTCAGACCAATTGCTCAACTATGACGGGCAACCAGAGGATACGCAGCCTTTATGGGAAAAATGGAAACAAGAACATCCATAAATGCATAAGTTCCGATATTAGATATCATACTTATGATACTTAGAGTATCTCACTTATCATTGTACTAAAGAACATAATAATAAAATTTTACTGGTAAAATACTTTAATGAACATATTAGATTATTTAAAACAGTAATAGTAAACTCAAATTATAAGTTCAGCTTGTGTATCATATATAGTTCGTACCTGTCTGCAAATTATTAATAAAGCTAACACACTATTAATATTTCATATGAAAGCTTACTGGACATTTCCAATCAAGTAATGTAGGTAAAATTGGACAATTAAGGCGATTTCGGTTCATTTTCAACACTTTTAACAGTTATTTCTAGACAAGCTTGATGAAAAACGATACACCACCAGAATTGAACCCAGACCAAGAAATTGGGCGCTTAATTGATGAGGTAATGTCTTCATCTCTGACTGATGAACAGTACCGGAAAAAAATGCAGCGACGCAAAGAAGTGCAAGACAAGCGCATAGCAGAAGCTGTACCAGAAAAAGGATTAATTATTGTAAATACTGGTAACGGTAAGGGTAAAACCACTGCGGCTTTGGGGATGGTGTTGCGATCGCTCGGTCATGGGTATAAAGTAGCGATCGTTCAATTCATCAAAGGTAGCTGGGAACCTTCCGAAAAAAGGGTTTTCAGCTATTGGGAAGACCAAATAGAATTTCACGCAATGGGCGAAGGCTTTACCTGGGAAACTCAAGACCGCGATCGCGATCTTGACAAAGCTAGCGCCGCCTGGGAAAAATCGTTAGAATACATTCGCAACCCAGACTTTCATCTAGTGTTGTTAGACGAAATCAATATCGCCCTCAAAATGGCTTACTTACCAGTAGAAGAGGTTTTAGCAGGTTTGGCGCAAAAACCCGCTAACAAACACGTTATTCTCACAGGTAGAGGCGCACCACCTGCTTTAATTGAGCGTGCTGACTTAGTAACTGAAATGACTCTAGTTAAGCACCCTTTCCGCGATCAAGGTGTGAAAGCACAACCGGGAATTGAGTATTAAATCAGAATTCAGAATTCAGAATTCTGAATTCAGAACTTAGAATTCAGAATTGTTAAAAAACAGGTTTCCTACTCAGCAGAGATTAGAAACCTGGTTTTTAATTCTCGGATCTCATACCAATTTGAAAAAAGAATGCAACACATAGATCGTACATCTCCCTAACCCTGCCCTTACCAAGGGTTGCGTGTCAGTGCAGGTGGGCTTATCTGTCGTAAACATTTTTTGAATTGGTATCAGATGTGAAAAAGCAGATTATGCCTATATACAGTAGATTTCAAGTTGATATGGTACACAAGCTAAGTCTGTTATCCAGGTCGAAAGAGCGTTTTTCTTCTGAATTCTGAATTCTGAATTCTGCAATCAGTCTCATTTGTTATTTCTTATTCCAAAGACTTAAAAATGCTTGAGAGATAGCTGGGGTAATCTGACTTTGTAAGTGATTTAGTGCATCACGATGATTTGCATTATTGTCATCATAATAAATAAACAGATTCGTCAGCTTGACAATCTCAGGATTTTGATCGTTTGTCCCCCTCCATTTGTTAGTAACTTTGTGTAAAACGTCCTTGGGTAGATTTTGTTGTAAGTTATTTAACGCTGCGATGTAAGAAGGATTTTGAGGATTCTTTTGGAATTGAAAGCATAAATCTCTCAGCTTTAGTTGTGACTGAGGCGGAGTCTGGGGCTTATCTGTCAGACTAGATTGCTGTAGAATTTGACGCTGTTCAATAGTAGCAATACCATTTTCAGTTAAACCCTGAGATTTCTGAAATTTTTTGACTGCTGTATAAGTAGCCGGGCCATAAAAAGGCTTGTTTGGAGGAATTTCAGCATTGGTTGCAAAACCATGAAACTTCAATCTGTTTTGAAGCCCGATGACTGTTTCTTCCATGACAGTTCGAGTCTCTGCATCAGCATTACCATTAACCACAAGTTTTTGTGAGTACTGTTTCTGAAACTTTTTAATAGCTTCTTCAGTAGGATCGTCTGTCAAAGAGTTGTTATTCCGCTTCCAGGGAGCAAATTTAGTCAGATCCGGCTTAGGATCGATCTCAGGAGCTAAATATCCCAATCCGATCAATATGTGACGGATGACTTCAGGGCTACTAACGGCCATGCTTTTTGGTTCCTTTGCGATTAAACTACCATTTAATGTATCTTGTTTTACAAAAATTAGGTAAGTAGAAATAAATAAATCTAACATTTCTTGTTTGCAAGGCGTTCTGAAGGTTAAGCGATGTGTGACGACAAGCTGCAACTCTTTGAGACGTTAGACGTATGCGACTACAGATAGTGAAAAAGAAAGAGATGCGATCGCTCATTCTCAACTATTAATGATACTACGTGTTCAGGGCACAGTATTGCTCATTGGTGTCAAAAGAGCTTTTGATCTTCCACAAAATAGCTCACAACGTCAGTGATATTACTACGTAGGACGGCTTGAGAAAATGGTATAAACCGCGAAACACCATTTCTGTAGAAATGTTGACACCAATGAGTATTGTCTACCCTGACGAGAAATCTATATAACTCCAGACTGGATTTAAGATAGTTTTGCTATAAGCCTTCTGATAGTGTATTTCTCTAAACAAAAAAGTTTAGTCTGGGGATGTTTAGTTATAAAAATGAGAGGTAATAGTTATGTCTAGTGGACATGCTAACCATAAAGGAACTTCTGATAAACCCAATGTTAATGCCAATGGAGTAATTGATGATGCTGCTGATAAATCATTAAACCCTGACGATCTCCTGTCGGAAGAGCAAACTAACACAGAAGTCCATAGAGTCGAAGAAAGTGTTAAGTTTCCTCCTGCTACCGAACGTCCAAATGAAAAATCAAATACTAGTACCTGAAGTAACTATAGTACTCATATTTGATTTTTGAAATACGCGTGGTGGCATGGCAAGGCTAAAATGTTACAAAAAAATTGTAAGTTGGGTTGAATAATTCTGTTAATGATTAGATTTTAGTTTTTGTGAGTTTTTTTAACCCAACATTTTAAGCATGGAACGCTACTATGGCGATTTTCTACGAATTGAAAGGAATACTTAAAAATTTGAGTGGTGATTCTCTAGTCAAAGAATATGCAGAAGGTTTTATAACTCAAATATTAGCAAACTGGGATGAATGGCATCAGGAATTTCTTACTTATTCAGAGCAAATTAGTGAACAAGTTTTCAGACCTACACTCATCAAGTCTCCTATTTGGGATAAGTGTATGTCTTTTAAAGGTTCAGGATTTCGTAATGATGTAATATTTGCGTTTCAAGTATGGTTTAATGCTGCTGAACAACGGCATTTACACGACTTGTTAAACAGTCAGATTGAAAAAGCATGGCAGGAGAAAGTTTTAGGTAAACTAGACAATCTGATAGGTAATGTTACAACAGGTTAATCACGATATGAAGTTGTGATTTGATTTGTAGGTTCTATTAGAAGAGTAGATGTAGGATGCATTATACCGTAGGTTAAAGCATGAGGTGCATTGTCGTCAGCGCAATGCACCCTACATCTAGATATCGATAATAGTAAGGATATTGGGGCGAAGTGGGTATATTTACTAGTGATGCTTTACAGAGAAGAAAGTGAAGGGATTATAAGTACTAGTTGTAAATATTGGAATGTCAAACTCGATATAATACCGTACTTACATTTTTTTCAAACCATAGACATACGCATGTAAACACAGATGAATCTCATAATTGTCTGTATTCATCATGTAGTTACTAATTTTGTATGAATGAGGAAGTCTCCAAAAAGCTGGAATTAATCAGGCAAACCTTGCGTGAATCTGAAGTGCAAGGCGTGCGTTTGCGTGGTACAGACTGGTTTGCCTGGGCGACGGCTGGCGCTTCTAATACCGTGCTGCTGACTGCTGAAACTGGTGTAGCAGAAGTATTAGTAACTACTGAAGATGCCTGGGTATTGACGGATGAAATTGAAGCGCAGCGTCTTCAGAATGAAGAACTGCCTGCTAATTTTAAGGTATATGCCAATCCTTGGGCTGATTATGCTGCCCGTGAGTCTTTTGTTCGTGATGTAACTGGCGGCGGAAAAGTAGTTAGCGATCGCCCCATCTCCAATTTAGAACAGCCGTTACCCCCAACTCTGCAAATCCATAAACGGGTAATGATGTCAAGTGAATTAGAGCGATATCGTCAAGTCGGGCAAAAAGCTAGTCAAGCAATGACAGAGGTACTTAAAGCCGCCAAGCCAACTTGGACAGAATATCAATTAGCGGGTGCGGGTGCAGAGGCTTTATGGGCACAAGGGTTACATCCCGCGCTGACACTAGTAGCGGGTGAGAAGCGTTTACCGCTATACCGTCATGCCACAGCCACTAAAGAACAGATTGGACAGCAAGCGATGCTGGTGTTTTGCGCTAGAGGTTACGGTTTGTATGCAAATCTAACTCGATTTGTTTGTTTTGGTAAGCTTTCAGACGAACGGGCCGAATTGCATTCCCATGTGCGCGAAATAGAAGCAGTAGTTTTGAATTTGTGCCAACCCGGAACCACTCTCGATGCAGTTTATCACGCCCTAGTTCAGGCTTATGAGCAGCATGGATTTCCCAATGCCATCCGCGAACATCACCAAGGAGGAACCACTGGATATTTAGCGCGAGAAATCGTCGCCAATCCAACTACTACTGATACTTTGACAGAAGGCATTGCTATTGCTTGGAATCCCAGTTTACCGGGGGCAAAGGTTGAAGATACTTTTGTAATTCTCAAGGATGGAAAGTTGGAAAATCTTACTTTCGATCCAAATTTTCCTAATGTTGAGGTAGAAGGAAGGTCACGCCCTGTACCTTTGTACAGATAAAGGGAACAGGGAACAGGGAACAGGAAAAACTAGTTGACGCACAAGGGGTGAAGTTTTAATTTACCTTGCAATATAAGGATTCTTTTTCCCACAATTCCACTCGGCTTTATAGCTTCCTTTTTTTGTAAAAATTATGGATTTTCAACAAGTATTCGGTAAACCACCTGAAACTGAAGCCAGTGCGCCAGGAAGGGTAAATTTACTAGGCGAACATACTGACTATAACGATGGCTTCGTTCTGCCAACTGCGATTCCTCAATCCACGACGGTACAGCTAAGTTTGAGTAGCGATGCCTGCGGCGGGCAAAGCCTACGCCATCATCACTTTTACTCGGAAAATCTCAACGAGCAAGTGAGCATTTTAGATATAAACCATTCCCCGTCTGGATTCGCCAGTTATATTTTTGGCTGTATTGAAGTTTTGCAAAAAGCAGGACACACAATACCATCGCTTTCTGTGTACGTCAAATCATCGGTTCCGATGGGTTCGGGTTTGTCTAGTAGCGCGGCTTTGGAAGTAGCAACGCTGCGGGCATTACGCCAACTTCTCAACCTGACCATTGATGACGTTGAAATCGCCCAATTTGCCCAGCAAGCAGAAATTCACTATGCTGGCGTGCAGTGCGGCATCATGGATCAGATGGCTTCTAGCTTGGCTGATACTGAGCATATCTTGTTTTTAGATACTCGGACTTTAGAACGTCGGGTGATGCCTTTGCCTGAGAATGCAGAGATTTTGGTGATTGATAGCGGCGTACCTCGCACCCTGGCAACTAGCGGTTATAACCAGCGTCGGGCTGAGTGTGAAGAAGCGGCGCGATCGCTAGGAGTTAAAGCACTACGAGATATTGCTGACGCTGAAGTAACAAAAAAACTCCCCGAACCGCTACGACGGCGTGCCCGTCATGTGGTTACAGAAGATAACCGCGTCTTGGAAGTATTGCAGGGAGTCTCATCTGAGCGATTTGGCGAATTGATGAACGCATCCCACGCTAGTTTGAGAGACGATTACGAAGTGTCTGTACCAGCACTAGATACTTTAGTCGAATTGTTGCAAAAAACTCCGGGAGTGTTTGGTGCAAGGCTTACAGGTGCTGGTTTTGGCGGCGCTTGTGTCGCTTTAGTTGTGGCTGGTGAAGCCAGAAGTATTGCAACCCATATCCTTGAACAATACAAGCAAGCCGATTACAACGGGCAAATTTTGGTTCCTTCTTTGGAGTTAAGTAATGCAGCCTAAAGTTGTTTATGGAAATGCGGGCGTTGAAGGTGTAAATCGTTGGGGATGGTTCATGGGTCACTTTATCACCCCTGAAGACGATCCGCGTTCCACGGAAATGCTAGAAGTAAAATGGGCTGTTCACAAAGCAGGTGACAGTAGAACTGAATGGGCAGTAAATAACCAAGCTGCGACGCTTTCAATTCTCATTCACGGAGAATTTCGCCTGGAATTTGAAGATAGAGAAATTTTATTATCTCGTGAAGGTGATTATGTTCTTTGGTGTGCGGGTGTGTCCCATTGGTGGGTTGCTGAGTCCGACTGCACTATTTTGACTGTTAGGTGGCCTTCAAAGCCAGGTGACAGTGTTGCATTGGCTGGAGCGTCAAAGAGTTAGTTTGCTAAGTAATTGAGCATAATTAATTTTAATGAGGTTCGATGCTCCCTCATTGATCGGGAATACTTTGCTTCTCATACCAAGTTGCGTTCAAAAATATTAGTTTTGACAGGCAGGGGGAGCAGGGGAAGCAGGGGAGGCAGGGGAAGAAATACTACATATAATTGCAAAATGGTATCAATATCAAATTTAAGATACAAAGTCAGATACTTAAGTAGGTTGGCTTAAATAATTATCGTTGCGATCGGGCAGAAGCAGGAGGAAAAAGAGTTTAAGCCTTCTTTACTTTTCTTTACATAGTTTGCTTTTATTGTGTCGACTTACTTATCATTTTCAAAAATCTTTGATATCTACCCTACAAACTTAATTATCTCTATCTTTGGTATTTTTTTTAATCTGTCGAACTCACGTAGTATTAATCTAAAGATTTTTTGGAGATGAGTTTGTTTGACGTAAAGCCGTGATTCTCGTGAAAGATGCATCTAATGCGAGCGACAAAATATCTAGACATATAGAAAGTTTATTACGAATTTCAAGTTAGTGAAGTACACAAGCTCGCGTCTCAAAGCCAGGTATAAAACTTGTTTTATATCATGTCCGCCAAATTATCCATAATCAAAAAACCCCACCCCGCCAAAGCTGTGCTTTGTCTCCCCTGCCCCCAGGCGGGGAGGGGTGGGGTGATTCGATTTTAATAAGTAATCAAGCGGACATAGTATTACTTCTGAATTCTCAATTCTGACTCCTGAATTCTGCTGGATTGCGGCAAAGCTGGAGTCATTAGGCTTTCTAGATTTCTGGGATTGAGACGTAAAAATTATACAGTGTATAGATTTAACTAATCAGCATTTTGTTTCATGCTAAAACCTGATTATCTACTTAAATACTTAAGCCTATTACTCGCAAATCCAGTATTAGTTATCGTACTAATGCTCACAGCATTTTATTGCATCGGCTTGCAATGTTAATGCATCGGCTTACATTAAAAACACTACGCTTTTACACAAAGCTGTACTTAGAAAGCTAGTTTCATTTTTTCTCTGTTTGTATGACGTGAGTTCGATAAACCTCTCCCTCCCAACCTCCCTCTCCCACAGAGAAAGAGAGGAGCAACGATAAATTAGGGTTTTGGCTCTTCTCTCCGTGTCGGAGAGGGGTTGGGGGAGAGGTCAAAAAAGGGCTTGTCGAACTCACGTTTCTATAAACCGCCCTGCCTCCTCGCTGCCAGGGAGGGGGTTAGTGCGGTTCAGTACCAACTCAACCCAGAATCGGTATTATTACAAGAGGTAAAGATTAAGCTGTAACTTTGGGAACCACTGACACAATGTAGAGTATCTCCTGATAATTTAGCAAAGCTATAAGCATTGGAGCGAAGCAAATGAACGCTAAATTAATCGCTTTTTCTGCCTTTGTGACAGCATTTCTAGGTGCAGGAATTGGCTTTATTATTGCTAATTTACTTCCTTGCCCTTACACAAGTCAAATGTATAAAGATTTAGAGCAAAAATATGCGATCGTTGGTGCAGTTGCAGGCTTGCTAATTGGTTCTAGTCAAGAAATGATTCGAGAACTCAAGCAAGAGCGGGATGCAGAAGAAGAATTGCTGCGGGATTTGAACAAAGCTATTCACTCAAGTACAGATCGAGAAAATTTATGAGAATTTTTGACAACGACTAACAGCTATAGCAAAAATTCCGATCGCGGTTCTGGTAAACTGCAAGGCAAAGCCGCCATACAAACGAGTGGTAACTCTGGAATTAGACGGACAGTCGAACTTAACTTGCGCCCGTGAAGCTGCCGATGTGCTGATGTATGCAAGCGCGTACATTAGTGATTTGCTGAATCTAACTGCACTCTTTTGACTGTGAGATGCCCTTCAAACACCAGGCGATGGCGTTGCATTGTCTGAAGTGTCAAAGAGTTTAGTTATGTGAAGTAATACGTTATCATTAATATTAATTAATTGTTACAGAGGATTGGCATAAGCCACCAATTTTAAAAATAGTGCGCTACTATCGACAAGCAATAAAAAATCTCCTAGAGGTCTGATATTAATACGCCTCTATTTATAAGTTGAAGAGGATAAAAAAGATGGTTCAAAGTATAGGCGGTATAGCGAAATATTCAGCTACCGACCTAGACCGATTTGCTCAACAACTGAATCAAGACGGAATTTGTGTGATTCCTGGTGTTTTTGAGCAAAAATTAATTGACGAGTGGGCACAAGCTTTTGAAAAATTATTTCACGAGCGTCAAAATCAACCAGGTGGGTTGGCTCCTCGTGAAGTTTCCCGCTACTATCTAACCTTGCCTTGGATTTACCCATTTGCTAATGAATTAGTTTTTGCCAATCCAGTGATTATGGGTATTTTAGATCGCGTATTTTACCAAGAATACGTGATGGTTCAAATGGGAGTTGATGTTCCATTCCAAGGTTCAGATTATCAGGAAACCCATCGGGATTTTCGTCCGTTGTTTAGCGATCGCATAGTTACACCACTGTACGCCCTCGCAGTTAACTTTCCCCTGGTGGAAGTAACCGCAGAAAATGGGCCGTTTCAAATGGCACGCGGTACTCATGTATTACCGCGAGAAGAGGGATTAGAAAAAGTTGCCAGTGGTGAAATTCCGATGGAATCTTTTTATATGCAACCAGGTGATGCGATCGTGCGATCGCCTTTAGCACTACATCGGGGTTCCCCAAATCGGACAAACCACCCAAGACCGATGGTAGTTATGGGCTATGCTATGCATTGGTTGCACACACCAAAGGTAGATTTGACTCTCCCACAAGACTATTATCAAAGCCTTCCAGAAAAACTAAAGCAGATGCTACGGTGTCAGCTAGTAGAAAGCTTACCTAAGAACAAAGTCGAAACTTACGTGAATTTCAAATACTAGTAGTTTTTCAAGGCAACAATGCTTGGTAAATAAGTTTGTAGTCAGGACTTTAGTCTTTGCTTTGAGCGCTAAAGCCCTCACTACAAAGCAAGCATTCTTAACTTGACTAACCACTAGTGGAAGAAAGATTTTTGTCATTATTCCATAGATAATTTAAGATGCCAACCTATACTAATCCAGTCTACAAAGGTTATTTTGCCGATCCTTTTGTTTGGCAACACGAAGGGGTATATTATGCGATCGGCACTGGTGCAGCAGAAGCAGAAGGAACGGTAGATGAAATAGCGGACGCAGCAAATGTTAATTCCAATAACAAATCGTGTGTCTTTCCTCTGTTACGCTCTTTCGACTTTGTAAACTGGGATTATGTTGGTAACGCCCTACAACGGCCAGATCCCGCCCTTGGCGATAATTTTTGGGCCCCGGAAGTTGCTTACTGCGATCGCCAATTTTATCTCTACTATTCTGTAGGGCATGAAGATAAGAATCATCAGTTACGTGTAGCTACAAGCGATACTCCGTTAGGGCCATATCAAGATGTTGGTGAGCCAGTTGTAGATCCAAAATCTTGTCCTTTTGCGATCGATCCGCATCCATTCCAAGATGACGATGGACAGTGGTATTTGTTTTACGCCCGTGACTTTCTAGATACATCGGCTGGAGTGCGTGCTGGCACAGCATTAGTTGTAGACAAACTCCAAACCATGACTAAACTTGCTGGTGAAAGGAAAGTGGTTTTACGTGCGCGATCAGATTGGCAACGGTTTTTAGCCAACCGTTTGATGTATGGTGAAATCTATGATTGGCATACTTTAGAAGGCCCCTGCGTTCGTAAGCATGAAGGTAAATACTACTGCTTTTATAGTGGTGGACGCTGGGAAACTGAGAACTACGGTGTAGATTATGGCATTGCTGACAACGTAATGGGCCCTTATTCTGATGCAGGTAACGAAACCGGGCCACGGGTGCTAAAGTCTGTTCCTAATTTTGTTATCGGCCCGGGACATAATTCTATTGTTCTTGGACTAAATGGTAAGACTGAGTATATTGTCTACCATGCTTGGACGAAAAACATGGATATGCGGCAAATCTGCTTAGATATGCTGATCTGGAAACCAGAAGGGCCATCTTGCAACGGCCCTACCTGGACACCGCAGACTATCAGCAACTATTAAAGATTTTGCGATACATTAACACCGCTAACTTTGGCTGGTATAACAATGCTATAGTAGCCAGCTGCGATCGCTGCTAATGCATTAAGCAAAACATTAGCACCGAACAATGGCATTAAGCCAAAAAATGTCTTACCCAAAGGCAACAATCCGACGATCGCCAGCAAGGCATAAGAAACTGCAAAACCACGATTGAATAGACGCGCAGTGGTAGTTATAGCTAATATAAAACTTGGAATTATCTGTCACAGGTTTCAATGTATTCTCTGTCAGTAGTTTTAAGATTGAGTTTGAGGTTTTACATCTCAAGTAATAATTTTAATTAAATAAATATAATTACATCATTAAAAAAGAATTGATATTCTAAATCCAAAAATTTTGCTAGTTAATTTATTAATTTTGACTGCTACTAAAAAGCAAGATTATGGCTTTTGAATATCAATGCTTACAGTTGCTGCATTATCTATTTTATTAGAGAAATATTGAGAGAAAAGCGATCGCTTCACGGATTGGTATCATTAGAAGCGATCGCGTAAGGTTTATGAATTGAATTACGAGCAATTGTATACATATCCAAAAAGCTTTTAACCTACCCCAGGCTGAGAGAACATATATATCATCAGAGGGAAATTTATAATACTTGTTTCTCAAAAACCAACAATAAAAGAAATTACTTAATTTACTATAGGTTATAAAATAATTGTTACAACAATATGTATCCTAAATAACAAAATAACGTATGTATTGTAAACAAATATTTTTTTAATGCTTAAAAAATAAATAGTTCGTATATACTGTCATATTGTTAAAATTAATATGAATAACAACGCAAATTAATAAATAACCAGAGATTATTAATTTTAATACTAAAAATAATTATTTTAATGAGCTTGTGTACGAAACCGAACAGACAAACACAACTATACTTGCCTAGATAGGTTTATAAATAAAAAATCGTTACATAAATCAATAATCAATTAACTCCAGATATTGATAAAGATATAGTGCTTAGGACTTAATCAAGAAAGTAATTTTATATTTATTTGGATAGATGAAACCATTAGATATAAAACAGTATTTTATTCTTGATGCAACGAAGTATTGATTATAGCGATTCGATATTGAAAAGCAGCAAAATATGTTGCCAGCTTTTGCCTGAGAGTAAGCTTGATGCTGTCTGACAAAGAAAAGGTATTAGCGTTTAGCTAGTCAGAATTAATAATTTAAATAACGGGGCAAACTATGACAAGTGAAAAATCTCAAGTCAATAACAACGGTGTCAGCAATGTTATTTCATCGAAGCAGCGTAAAACAAAGCGATCGCAGCTAGCCCAAACGCAATCATCGAGTACATCACTGCTGAATTTAACTTCGTCTAATAAAAAAGTTCAATCAACAGAAACTTTTAAAGACACACCTGATATAGTTTGCTTATCTCATTTACGTTGGAATTTCGTCTATCAAAGACCACAACATCTTCTTAGTCGCTGCGCCCAAGGAAAGCGAGTCTTCTTTATTGAAGAGGCAATTTTCTCTGAAGAACCGTTGGCAAGATTAGATGTAAACCAAGATTCTAATGGAGTAGTTGTGGTTGTACCACACCTGCAACAAGGTTTAAGCGAAGAAGCAATCAACGCAGATTTACAAGCACTAATTAATAATTTATTTGCAGAGCATAATATCAACAAATACATTTGTTGGTATTACACACCAATGGCGATCGCTTTCACGCGCCACTTGCAACCCCAAGCCGTGGTGTACGATTGCATGGATGAATTGTCTGCATTCCACGGCGCATCGCCTACTTTAAAGAATTACGAAGCCGAACTATTCAAGCGTGCAGACTTAGTATTTACAGGGGGACAAAGCCTTTATGAAAGTAAGGTGAACCAGCATCCCAACGTTTATGCCTTTCCCAGTAGTGTAGATGTCCCCCACTTTGCTCAGGCGAGAAATCTTACTGAACCAGAAGATCAAGCTCATATTCCCCATCCTCGCCTTGGTTTCTTTGGCGTAATTGACGAACGGATGGATATTGAACTGCTTGCTGGTATTGCCGAAGCCCGTCCCGACTGGCATTTAGTAATTATTGGGCCAGTTGTCAAAATCGATCCTGCAACTCTACCACAGCATGAAAATATTCATTATCTCGGTGGCAGAGACTATAAACAGCTACCTGCCTATTTAGCAGGGTGGGACTTAGCAATGTTGCCATTTGCGCGTAACGAGTCAACACGCTTTATTAGCCCTACCAAAACTCCAGAGTATCTTGCCGCAGGTAGGCCTGTAGTATCTACTTCGATTCGGGATGTGGTGCGTCCTTATGGAGAGTCAAAACTGGTGCGAATTGCAGACACAGTTTCTGAGTTCGTTACCGCCGCAGAACTTGCAATGCAAGAGGATACCCCAGCCTCAGAATGGCTGAGTCGAGTAGATGCCTTTTTAGAAAAGATTTCTTGGGATCGCACTTGGGCATCAATGATGAAGCTGATTGACTCTGCGATCGCAGCGCGTAATGGTGAAGACAAAGCTAACTCCACAGGTGCGGCTGGTAAACAAGCATCAAATGTCATTACCAGAGATTTTGTTTTCGATTACTTGGTTGTCGGTGCTGGTTTTTCTGGTAGCGTCATTGCTGAACGTTTGGCAACTCAAGGTAAAAAAGTGCTGGTTGTAGACAAGCGCAACCACATAGGCGGCAATGCCTACGATCATTATGACGATCATGGCGTTCTCGTACACAAATACGGCCCCCACATCTTTCACACCAACTCCCGCGAAGTTTTTGAATACCTCTCGCGGTTTACTCAGTGGCGGTCTTACGAGCATCGCGTCCTTGCCAGTGTAGACGGGCAACTTGTTCCGATTCCGATCAACCTCGACACCATAAACAAGCTGTATGGCATGAATCTCAATTCATTTGAGGTGGAAGAGTTTTACAAATCCCTTGCCGAACCAATGGAATACATTCGCACTAGTGAGGATGTGGTGGTAAGCAAAGTTGGGCGAGAACTGTATGAAAAGTTTTTCCGAAATTATACACGCAAACAATGGGGACTCGACCCATCGGAACTTGACAAATCAGTAATTGCTAGAATTCCCACCCGTACCAATCGTGACGATCGCTATTTTACCGATAGCTACCAAGCGATGCCGCTACACGGCTTTACCCGGATGTTCGACAATATGCTAAATCATCCGAACATCAAGGTAATGCTTAACACTGATTATCAAGAAATCCAAAAAGCTATACCTTGCCGTGAGATGGTTTACTCCGGGCCAGTTGACGAATTCTTTGATTATCGCTACGGCAAACTACCATATCGTTCGCTTGATTTCAAGCATGAGACGCATAACACCTCTGTGTTTCAATCAGCACCAGTCATCAACTATCCCAATGAACAGCTTTATACTCGTGTGACAGAGTTTAAATACTTAACTGGTCAGGAACACTCTAAAACAAGTATTGTTTATGAATTTCCCAAAGCTGAAGGAGACCCTTATTATCCTGTACCGCGTTCTGAGAATCAGGAAATTTACAAGAAATACAAGGTGCTGGCAGATGAAACTCCAGGGATCTATTTTGTGGGGCGGCTAGGGACTTACAAGTACTACAACATGGATCAATGTGTTGCTCAAGCTCTAGCTGTGTACAAACAAATTGCAGTTAAGGCTTGAAAAGAAGCAGGGGAGCAGGGAGAGGGGTGCAGGGGGACAAATACAGTAAGTAGGGTGAAATGTCACTTACCTAAAGCGGATTTAGATCCTCGACTTCTTCAAGAAGTCGGGGATCTGAAGAGTAACTTTTGCTTAAGTAAGTGCCATGCGTAAGCAGGGTGCGTAAGAGAGCGGCATAACACACCCTACTGGACTGTCTAGGCTAAAATGTTGCAATAAATTTTCCTGTGGGATGGGTGTTCTCACCTGTCCGGGCGGGCAAGATGCCTACCCCACAAGAGTAAAGCTAATGCACTACTTTATTCTTCCCACACCACTACAAAAGTTGAAAAGAACGCATCAAATAAAATATCAGCTTGAGTTGTAAATTATGGCTTTTGCTTTCAACACACTTAACACTCCTAAATCAAAACTTCCTCTAGAAGTGTGGGCTGGTGTCGAGTGTACGGTCAATCGTGTGGGTGAAGAGTATTTCGATCAATTAGAACGCAATGGTCATGCAACCCGCTTAGACGATCTAGATTTATTCGCCCAACTCGGCATACACGCTATCCGCTATCCAATACTTTGGGAGAGGATAGCGCCCAATGGTTTGGAGAATGCTGATTGGTCGTGGGCGGATGAACGGCTGGGACGCTTGCGCGAACTCGGCATCCGTCCGATTGTGGGGCTAGTGCATCATGGCAGTGGGCCGCGTGATACCAGCTTGGTAGATCCAGAATTTCCTGAGAAATTAGCAGTGTTTGCTCGTGCGGTTGCAGAACGCTATCCTTGGGTAACACATTACACACCCATCAACGAGCCACTGACAACAGCACGATTTAGTGGAATGTACGGTCACTGGTATCCTCACGGACAAGACGATTTAACTTTCGCTCGTGCTTTATTGGGAGAGTGTAAAGCGATCGCTCTTTCGATGCAGGCAATCAGAGAAATCAATCCCAACGCCCAACTCCTACAAACTGAGGATTTGGGTAAAACTCATAGTACGCCAAAGCTGGCTTATCAAGCAGAATTTGAGAATGAACGTCGCTGGTTGAGTTTGGATTTATTATGTGGCCGAATCAACCCAACTCATCCCATGTGGGATTACTTGCGCGACTGTGGCATCAGCGAGACTGAACTTGAAGAATTTTTGCAATATATCTGTCCACCCGACATTATCGGCATTAACCATTACCTGACAAGCGAACGCTTTTTAGATGAAAATCTAGAAAACTATCCAGCTTGGACGCATGGTGGTAATGGTCGAGACAAGTATGCAGATGTAGAGGCAGTGCGAGTTTGCGCTGAGGGTTTGGCAGGGCCGCAGACATTGCTCAAAGAGACATGGGAACGTTATCAACTACCCTTTGCTGTCACTGAAGTTCACCTGAGTTGTACCCGTGAGGAACAGCTACGCTGGCTCAATGAAGTGTGGAATGCAGCCCAAGAATTACGAGACCAAGGCGCGGATGTTCGCGCTGTGACTGTTTGGGCACTTTTGGGCAGCTACGATTGGAATAGTTTAGTGACTCGCTCCGCAGGATACTACGAGCCAGGTGTGTTCGATTTGCGTTCTCCACAGCCTAGACAGACAGCGATCGCTAAAATGGTGCGAGATTTAGCTACTGGGCATAAACCCAACCATCCACTACTTGATACACCAGGATGGTGGCATCGACAAGAGCGTTTGGTCTATCCAGCAGTCAGTTGTCGTAGCAATAATTACAAAATATCGGAAACTGATGAGTCAAGCAATAATCTAAAATCCAAAACTTGTACTGAGCGAAGTCGAAGTATCCAAAATCCAAAATTGGTACGTCCCCTGGCGATCGTCGGAGCCACAGGAACTCTAGGCAAGGCTTTTGCTCGGTTGTGTCAAGTCCGAGGAATTTCATATTGTCTGCTAAGACGCCAAGATATGGATATTGCCAATCCTGCTTCCGTCAATAAAGTACTTACCGAATTGCAACCGTGGGCAGTTGTGAACGCTGCGGGATACGTGCGAGTAGACGATGCCGAACGCGAACCCGATGTTTGTATAAAGGTAAACGCTGAAGGGGCAGCGATTTTAGCTGCTGCTTGCGCTCAACATAATGTGGCGCTGCTAACTTTTTCTTCAGATTTGGTATTTGATGGTGCTGAGTCTAATCCTTATGTCGAAACTGATACCGTTGCGCCCCTGAATGTATATGGATGCAGCAAAGTTTTGGCAGAAAAGCTAGTATTACAGGCTCATCCGGCATCGCTAATGATTCGCACCAGCGCATTTTTCGGCCCGTGGGATGATTACAACTTTGTGACGATCGCCCTGCGGCAATTAGCTGCTGGAAATACTTTTGTCGCAGCCGAAGATGCGATCGTCTCGCCTACTTATGTACCCGATCTTGTCCATACCAGCCTTGATTTGCTGATTGATGGCGAGAACGGTTTGTGGCATTTGGCTAATAAAAGTGCTATAGCTTGGTCTGACTTAGCCCGATTAGCAGCGAAAAAAGCAGGTGTGAGTGTCAGCAATCTAATTGCTCGTCCGACGCAAGAACTTGGTTGGATTGCTCCCCGCCCAGCTTACAGCGTTCTCGGTAGCAATCGAGGTGAATTAATGCCAAACCTTGACAGTGCAATTTCTCGCTACTTGGAAGAAAGAAATTAGTAGTCTAGCTGACAATTTAATTTTAAGGGAAGCAGAGGGGCAGGGGAGACAAGGGGAATTATTGAACAAAGTCTCTCCCAAGTCTCCCCCCTCTTCCTTGTCTACCTTGTCCTTCTCCATGCCCAATGCCCCATTCCCAATTCTCCATCGCAAAATTATGTCAACTATTTTAGTCACAGGAGGAGCCGGATATATTGGCTCCCATGCTGTATTAGCTCTGAAAAACGCAGGTTATAAAGTAAATCCAGAGTATCCTAATTTGAACGAAATTATCGCTCATGCTTGGCAATGGCATCAAAAACGACATAAATAAAGACTATAGCAATCCGATTTGATTCGGAGAATTACTCGTAGAGACTAGGGACTGGGGACTGAAGACTGGGGACTGGGAAGAAGGAATAAAGGTGTACTGAGTTTTTTTCACGCAATCAAATATGAGTCCTATAATTTAAAACATCCTGTAAGGCTTAGAAATTCATTCTTTCGGTACTCGTAAGCCAATGGGAGAACTTGTTTAAATTAAAGAATGGCTTCAAACAAGTATCAGTTAGTATTAGTTAATGAGCGCAATCGAGTTTCAAAATTTACCTAATGCACAGCAGTGCCAAAAAAGTACACAACCCTCTTTAGGGCTAGTTTGCATCACCTCAGACAAACAAGTGCGCTTTCGGACAATTACACGCACCCGATACTTAAAACTTTCCCTTGGCGATCGCGAAAGTGCCCTGAGTGAACTGTATCGGCATAATTTACAGCGCTTACATGATGCCCTCTCCTTTTGTCAGCAGAATAAAATTCAACTTTATCGGATGTCTTCTAATTTATTTCCCCTAAGTGACTTAGAAGACAAAATCGGCGCAAATATATTAGAAGCAATGAGCGCTGATTTAGCAACAATCGGTGAACGAGCAAATGCATTGAACATTAGAATGGTGTTGCATCCAGATCAATTTGTAGTGCTAAGTTCTGATTCCCCTGAAGTAGTACAGGCAAGTATCAAAAATCTAGCAGGACATGCACGTATACTTGACTTACTGGGATTACCGCGATCGCCTTGGTCATTGATGAATATTCATGGTGGCAAATCTCAACGTCCCGAACAACTAGTAAAAGTAATTTCCGAATTACCAGAAAACATCAAAAGCCGCTTGACTCTAGAAAACGATGAATACGCCTATAGTGCCGATGAAATTTTAGCAGTATGTCAGCAAGCTGGTGTGCCGATGGTATTTGATGCCCATCACCATATTTGCCACGAAAATTTGGATAGCTACGATGATCCGAGTGTAGCATCCATGTTTTACGCAGCACGAGAAACTTGGAAAAATCCAGATTGGCAATTAGTCCATATTTCCAATGGTGAGCAAGCTTTCAATGACCGAAAACACAGTGACTTGATTACCGATATGCCTAACGTCTACTACCAAGCACCGTGGATTGAAGTCGAAGCCAAACAAAAAGAAGAAGCGATCGCACTTTTGCGTTCTTGGTGGCTAACGAACAATAATTGTATGTAAATTAAGGACTTCTAGTCTATGTTCTCTGCACCTCTGCTGTTGTGTCTGGGTTAACCACAATGAAACTTACACGTTTACAGTCTCATTCATTGGTTAATACCTTACTTAATTGGTCTATAAGCCATTTGATAGTAAGCTTCATTTTGAGGTAAGTATCTATAGCTAAATTGCTTATTTCTCATGGTAGATTCAATCAAAATTTAAACAGACAAAAATAATATACAGAGATAAAAATCACCTGTAAATTATTAGTTTTATGTAAAAAATTTATGGCAATACTCAGGGAATAAAAGCTAGTCAGATTAAACGACTGCAAGAGCTTTATGACTCTTTTAGCTCAACAACTCAGGATTTATTCACGAACTTCCACCACCACTGATGGATGCGTTTCGCGCCACATTGGAGGAAGTCGTTGAGGCTGATGCGATGATTCATGTTGTGGATTTGTCCCATCCAGCTTGGGAAAGTCATATTGCAAGTGTGCTGGAAATACTCGAAGAAATGCCAGAGATTCCAGAAAAAAGTTTGATTGCTTTTAACAAGGTTGACAAAGTAGATAGCGAAACCTGGGATAGGGTTCAACAAGATTATCCCCAAGCTGTGTTTATATCAGCAACCCAGCACTTGGGTTTAGAGACTTTAAAAATGCGATCGCTACAACTAATTGACGAACCTGTTAAAGCGATTGCAGTCCCACAAAATTCATACTAACAAGAAGAAATTATATGACACCGACGATCGTTGTCCACGGTGGAGCAAAAACCATCACAGACGACAAAGTTGCAGCCAATAATGCAGGCTGTACAGCAGCAGTAGAAGCTGGTTGGGCTGTGCTAATCAGTGGGGGTACAGCCGCCGAGGCTGTGGAAGCAGCTACTCGTGTTTTGGAAGCTGATCCGACATTTAACGCCGGTCTTGGCGCAACTCTCAACAGCGACGGAGAAGTGGAGTTAGACGCGGCGATTATGGAAGGCTCTTTAAGTTGGGGAGCAGTTGCAGCAGTTCAAGGCATCCGTCATCCCATCTCGGTTGCACGAAAAATTATGGATGACAAACCCAGGCTGCTAGTAGCGCGGGGTGGAGAACGCTTCGCTATAGATTGTGGTGCCGAAATGTGTAAAAAAGAAGACTTAATAGCCGAAGAGCAATGGCAACAGTGGAAGGAAGATCGGGAAGTAATCGATCGCCCCAACACCATAGGTTGTGTTGCATTGGATGCTAGCGGTGTTTTAGCTGCTGGCACTTCAACTGGCGGTACTACTAAGCAGCAACAAGGTCGCGTCGGTGACACTGCGCTTGTTGGCTGTGGCTTGTACGCTGATAATAAAATCGGCGGTTGCTCAACAACAGGTGATGGCGAGTCGATTATCCCGGTGGTTTTGGCTAAAACTGCGATCGATTTTTTGAGTGGCGATCGCCATCCAGATGAAGCCGCACAGATGGCAATTGACGCTTTGGTTTCTAAGGTTAAAGGTGAAGCTGGGTGCATCCTCATAGACCGTCAAGGACGCGTTGGCTGGGCGTATAACTCATCACACATGGCTTGTGCTTATATGACCGCAGGACAAGACAAGGTGGCTGCCTTTACTAAGAAGGAACTCATACCAATTCGTAATTCGTAATTTTTTTGAAATTGATGTTACTCATAAAATAAGGAGACTTGTTTGCTATCAACAACCGCATTCATCGAGGGATGCAGTTTATCGGAGGGCTAAATGAACTCAAAATATAATTTTCAATACTTTCAAGGAAATTCTCTTTCTGACTTGTTTGCTCTTGATATCACAGATGCATCTTATGGGTTTATTTTAAATTACCCTGCAACTGCCAGTTGGGCTGCTTATCCTAACCGAAAAAAATATTTTATTCAAGATGGCAGTAGTGAAGCCACCAAAACCTCCTTCGACAAGATTTGTCAGAAGGAACCGTGGAAAAATCTAGCTGTATTAGGCGATCGCATTCCTGGAATTGTGATTAATCCGCCGCCAAAGTCGCTGCTTGCATACTGGCAAGAGCATTTCGGCTTCAGCAACTTCAATCCATCGATGATGGATTGCTCAACTTATTTGGATGACCTCAGCCAGGGCGAACATTTTGACAAACTCATCACTTTATTTCCTTTCGATTGTTTAAAACCTGAAAAACACGCTGTTAATTCAGACACCCATTACCGTTTACTCAGCAAAGTAACTTTAGCCGAATTGGGGGTGCAATGTCCAAAATACGAAAGCTACAATTTACATGAAGTCAATCTCGAAGATATTCAATTACCACAATTTCCCTATTTAATCAAAACATCGCACGGACTCTCAGGAGAAGGCACTTATATTATCAAAAGCCTCAGCGATCTAAACTACTGCTTTGAGGAAATCAGAAAATATCTCAATATTAAATCGCTCGATCGGATTATTGTCTCGGAGTTCGTCAAGAATGAGGTGCAGAATTATTGCGTACAGTTTTATGTCAACAAAACGGGAGAGATAACCCTCATCGGCACTACCAGACAACTCGTCACTCCAGAAGGTAATTATTTAGGCGGACTAATTGACTACCGCAACACTGACACGAGCAAGTTCTTTGAGATGATTGCCGCCATTGGTCAGTATGCTTACAAACATGGTTATTTCGGCGTGATTGGCTTTGATGTGCTAGAAGATCGAGACGGACAATTTTATGCGATCGATGCCAATTTCCGAGTCAATGGCTCCACTCCGTTGTGTTTGCAGCGTCACACCCTACTGGGACTGGGAAAGGAAGTTGCTAAATATTCTAGTAGCTACCGCATGGAAGGTACGTTGGATTCAATTTTAGTAACTTTAAAACCAGAACTAGACCGCAAAGACTTAATTATCCTGTCGGCTTTAGAGAAGGTCAAATACGGAAAAATCTACACCGAAATTTATGCGATCGTGACTGGAGAAAGTATCCAGGAAATGCAGCATATCGAGCAGAAATTACAGGAAAAGGGATTACAATGGCTCCCTTAAACACCGCCACTGTTGATATCTGGTATTATCAAGTTTCATCGATCGTAGAAATTTGGGAGTAGCTTTAAACTATAGTTTGCTGGGATGTTGTTGAAATACATAATTGAAAACTTATTATTCCACTTCTATCAGATCGGTTGATTGCTTGATTGGGAATAAGAATCGCATTAGCTGGCCTAGTGGTATAGAGCGTTGCTCCTGAACAAAAACTAACGGTACAAGTGCAGCCATGCGTAGTAAGCCTGAGAGAACAAACAACCCCAGCAAACCCGCAACACCGGACAGAGTTGCTAGAAAGCTACCGACAGTAATACCCATTGCTCCAGTGATACCAGCAATTGCAGCTGCGATCGCAAAATAACTCGACTGATGACCCAACGGTGCTATTCCCATCATCAAATTGTTGGTACACAAATCAATTGCTGCCCACGTTGCGCCAGCTAGTATGTGCAATAAGGGTAGCCAGATCCAAAAAGAAATGCGATCGCTTCCAACCAAAAGCCACAGCAGAGGTGTCACCGCTACTAAGACTCCCACTAATAGTAGTAGTGGACGATTCCCAATTCGGTCGGCCAGTTTACCCCACAAAAGCAGCATTAGCATATTCGCACCAGTTCCTAAGCCGTGATAAATCGTTACTACACTAATATCTATATCCAGGTTATCCAACATATAGAGGTTAAAGAAAGGATTGCTGATGTTAACAGCAAAGCACCAGATGCTCAGGTAAAGCACAAACTTCAAAAAATTAGCATCTTTAAACAAGCTCAAATCTATTCCTTGGGTCTGCGGCTGTGATGTGTCTGAATCCCCAACTTTTAAAAGCTGCGGGTTTATATCAGTCATCCAGAACTGACAGCCCACACTGATTAGCCCTAAGATGATTCCTATAACCAAGACTGCACCATAACCTTGAAGGGTTCCACCAGGCCAAGCTGATACCGCTAAACCTAGCAGAGGCACACCAACAAGGTTAGTCAAACCGAGAATACTATTGCGAAAGCCGAAATATCGCCCCCGCAATCGTTGAGGTACTAACACAGCTGACCACCCAAGCCAAGGCGCACGACCAAAAGCTTCGATGATATTAGCTACTAAGAGAATTGCCAATGTCAACTGTACTACTTGGTATCCAGTAATACGAGATGAAGTAACCAACCAAATCGCTGGTAGAAGAATCAACCATAGCAGCCGCGACGGGATGAAAATACACATAAAATACCAACGGAAGCTGGTACTTCGATTTACCAAATACGCTCCTAGTGGTTGGAGCAGATTCACCATCTGAGGGATAGCGGCGAGTAGACCAATTTCGGCTGCCCCAGCGCCTAACTCTAACAAGAAATTACTGAGCAACGCGCCGCCGATGATACTATAAAGAACCGCAGCAAAGACACTTTCAAAAGTTAACGCCTTGAGACTTTGGCGAATTTCTGGCTTAGAAATTTTTAGAAACAGTTTTGGAGTTGGGAAAAGTACCGTCTCTGTTAATGCCCTATCCTCTGAGATTTCTTGAATAGGGACAGGGGGAAGAGAACTAGCTTCTACTGAAATGTCATCTTCTTGGGGCTGAATCATATTATTTAGTCAATATTTAAAGAATTAATTTGTTATAGCTACTATTAGCCACAATTAGTAAAATTTATATAAGATTTAATCAATAAGTTCTAAAGCATTGCAATTGCTTACTTATCCTGAAGAACTAGTCTATAGTAAGTGTTGACTATAAACTGCTTGAACAGAAATAACTAACATATAGCGGTAGTCATATAGGTTAGGATAGTGTTAATTGCTCAAAGCCTTAAATTGACTGGGTTTTTACTCACCACGGGCTAAACGCCCCGCTTGCGCTAACAGCACTTTGCTATATAACTGTGGTTAGGCTTCTATCTCACAAGTAAATTCTTTGGCCTAAAGTTAATACGATTTTCCTATAAGCTTTAGTGTAATAAATTTAGCAGTTAATTAATATTTTATGAGGAGAAAATAATATGATTGTTTCAAAATCATTCTTGAGGATTAATACCTTTACAGAAAAATATAAAAATTTAGCTTCTACGAGTACACATAGACATAAAGAATGCTGATTTATCTAGCCAATAGTTATGATTGAAGTTAAATTCAAATTATTTAAGTAGTCTTTTGAGATAATGTGGAGATAAAATTTACTATATACGCTGTTTATCTATTTAACCTTTTAATTTCAGCGATGCCAAATAAGTAATCTAAAACCAATTGCATAAGTCTTGAGGAAATTATTTCACTGAAAATTTCTATCTTAAGGTATCATTGCTCATGCTACTGAATGTGTCAGGATGGACTACGCCCCGATAGAGGCGATCGCAACATGAATCAAAAACTCTTTTATGACACAGACAGAAATTAATGATATATCGGTAGATAGCTCCCGCGATATTACTCATCTTATTAATACTTACTTTCTCACAAGCCACTGATATTGACTATTTCATTACTAATATTTCTTCGTCAATTGTCACACCACAATGGATAGTTGACACCTACTCACAAAGAAATTGGGTAGAAGTTTTTTATAGGGAAGCTAAAGGATGGTTAGGACTAAAAGAATATCAAGTCCGAGATAAAAGAAGCCTAACTCGACACTTTATCTTAGTTTTTTGTGCCTATACTTTTATTCTTTGGCATCAAATAACTGGTGGTTTAAGGCGAAGGTGGGCGAGCATTCCTTTAAACACTTTTACTGAAGCAATGGATGCTTTTAGAACAGCTATGTCTTTCCGATTTTTTGATTGGTTGACTCTCAATCGTCACCTGTTTGCTTCTTATAAAGCTAGTTTGGGCTATATTTGGGCTTGATTTTTGTTTAAGTCCCGCTAGAAGAAATGACTACATAAATATAAGTAAAAACTGCTACTAACTATAAATAATATAAAATCTAGATTTATTTATAGTATTTCTTGGTTGTGTACTATAAAGTGGGTTAAAAATAAATTTACTTCTTGGGGATAAAAACACTACTACTAGATATATAAATATTCTATAACCCACGAAAGATTTAGATATCTTCAGCACTTTCTAATATCAGGGAATATACTTTAATCCCCCCATTGTACTCATGGAATCGTATGACGTTGTAATTATTGGCGCTGGTCATAATGGCTTAGTTTGTGCTGGCTACCTACTAAAAGCTGGTTACAGCGTTCTGTTATTGGAAGGGCGATCGCTCCCTGGTGGTGGTTGCACAACTGAAGAACTTATGCCTGATGAAGCACCTGGTTTTAAATTTAGTCCTTGCGCCATTAACCATCTGTTTATTTTCTTAGGGCCAGTCATCCAAGAGTTGGAACTGCATAAGTACGGCTTGGAATATCTTAGCTGCGATCCAGTTGCCTTTTGCCCCCATCCAGATGGGAAGTATTTCTTAGCTCACAAATCGGTGGAAAAGACTTGTGCCGAAATTGCTCGTTACAGTCAGTGTGATGCCCAAAAATACGCTGAATATGCCGATTTTTGGCAGCGCTTTATCACAGGGATTGCTCCTTTCTTCAATGCACCACCCAAATCAATTGTTGATATTGCTGGCAATTACAATCTCAATAGTTTGCAAGACTTATTTTCCCTTCTAGGTGGCTCTAACACAACCCTTGATTTACTCCGTACCTTACTCAGCAGTGCCACAGATAATATTAACGAGTACTTCGATTCTGAGTTTGTCAAAGCACCTCTGGCTAGACTCTCAGCCGAACTGAGTTCCCCTCCCTCACAAAAAGCTATGTCCTTTGGGGCGATGATGATGATGTTACGTCATAATCCCGGTATGGCAAGACCGCGTGGTGGTAGTGGCGGACTTGTGGAAGCTTTGGTGAAAATGGTAAAAAGTGAAGGTGGTACGATTCTCACCGACCAAAAGGTAGAAAAAGTATTGGTAGATAATGGTAAAGCAGTTGGTGTGCGGGTTGCTGGTGGCAAAGAATATCGTGCGAATAAAGGTGTAATTTCAAGTATTGATGCCAAGCGCTTATTCTTGCAACTAATGGATAGTAGCGATGTCGATAATGCCGATAACAACTTACGCGAAAGGTTAGACCGCCGCATCGTCAACAACAATGAAACCATCCTCAAAATTGATTGTGCTTTATCTGAACCGTTGCGCTTTGTCCACCACAATCATCAAGATAATTATCTGATGGGTTCTATTCTGATTGCTGATTCTGTCAATCATGTAGAACAAGCTCATAGTCTAATTACTCTGGGTAAAATTCCTGATGAAGACCCATCAATGTATGTGGTAATGCCTACCGAACTCGACCCATCAATGGCACCAGAAGGCAAGCATACATTATGGATAGAGTTTTTTGCACCTTATCAAATTGCTGGTGCAGACGGTACAGGTTTAAAAGGTACGGGTTGGACGGATAAACTGAAAAACAAAGTTGCAGACAAGGTGATTAATAAACTGGCGCAATATTCGCCCAATTTGCAACATTCAATCATTGCCCGTCATGTAGAAAGTCCGGCTGAGTTGGGAGAACGGTTAGGGACTTATAAAGGTAATTATTACCACATCGATATGACCTTAGAACAAATGCTTTGCTTCCGTCCGTTGCCGGAATTAGCTAACTACAAAACACCAATTGATAACTTGTATCTTACTGGTGCTGGAACTCATCCGGGTGGTTCAATTTCCGGTTTGCCGGGACGCAATTGTGCGCGTGTATTTTTGCATAATGAGCAACCCATCGCCCAGAAAATCAAGGAAGCCGGAGGTTCAATCAAATCTGCTTTTGCATCTGTCTTGAGGAATGAATCAGACTAAGAGACTGTTTATAAAAAAAGTAAATAGCATTAGGAGATTGCGTCATTTGAAAGTTGAGTTTGAAGTAGCTAAACGGCTAAAAATGAGGTTTGGTAAGCTTTTTGGAGCAAGTTGCTAATGCTTTTTAGTCGAAACTATCAAAAGTCTAGACAATGCCCTGAGATACTTCCCGTGACGCTTTCAGATTCCCCAATAGACAGAGAACTGTAACCGTAATAGTAACTAAGATGTGGGTGTAGTAGAGTTATTCAGGAATATTTGCAATGGCAACTGAAACTAACAAAGTGGTTGAATTATCTACTGAAGCTAAAGCCTATAACGGTGTCGATCGCAATGCTTGGATTTTTGGATGGAATCCGCAACAAGAGTTGTGGAATGGGCGTTTAGCGATGATTGGCTTTATTTCTTACGTACTTTGGGATTTAGCTGGCTATAGTTTAGTGCGTGACGTACTCCACTTGGTTCGCTAATTCTTCACTAATGAATTATCTCCCCTTGGGTAAATAATTCAATAAATAACAATTTAGGAGCGTTGTTATAAACTTACTCGTGAATTAGAGTCTAATGCCGAGGTTATATATGGACGCACGAATACAATAATCTAAAGGAGAAAAATATGATAACTAAAAACACAATACATGCATTAGGAGTATTTGCGAATTCTCAAGGAATAGAGCAGGCAATTAATGAATTGAAAACTGCAAATTTTTCTCTGGAAAAAGTTTCTGTTATTGCTAAAGATGTAGAGCAAGGTGAAAACTTAGGTGAGGCGCAGATAAGCGATCGCATTGGCGATCGAGATGTCGATACAACTGGAGCTGTAGGAGACACGCTGACAGCAACTACTTGGGGTAGCGCGTTACTTGGTTTGAGTAGTTTGGCACTTCCCGGTTTAGGAGCTGTGCTAGCAGCAGGTTCCGTAGGTGTAGCATTGGTTAGTAGCGTCGCAGGTGTTGCTGTGGGAGCCGCAGCAAATCAGAATTTACTGAAAGCATTAGGTGATTTAGGCATCCCTGAAGAGAGAGCCAGAGTTTATAGCGATCGCCTCCAGCAGAGTTCTTATTTGCTCATATTAGAAGGCTCAGAAGAAGAAATTCATCGTGTTGAACCCATATTACGCGATCGGGGTATTGAATATTGGGGCGTTTATGATTCCCCGCAGGCTTCAAATGGTGGGGCAAATTAGCGCTTTTTTCAAATATTTCAAACATCCTCTTAGGTACGAGCTATTGGCTCGAAGAAAAACAGATGTGAGAAGGAATTTGCAAGATGCTTGAGAGGATGTTTTAAAAGTGGTTGGCTGTGATTTTAATAGAATGATTACTCCCCTTAATTCTCCCTTATAAAGGCAGGGTAAGCTCATCTAAATTGGTATAGTATGAACTTGACAAAAGAAACAAGA
>NZ_JAVRCK010000083.1:0-41975 GCF_034530815.1 Nostoc sp. DedSLP03 | reverse complement strand
TGGCTCTGGTGTTGAGTTCACAATAGGTTAACTGTTCATGTTCAAATACTACTGCTACGGCGTTCGGCGTTCTTTCTACCTGCGCTTCAAACAATTCATGGATGCATTTATTCTCAGAATAATTGGTAGTGGTATCATTCCACTTAACTAACAGAGTCTGCTGCTCTGCAATTGTCAACAGTGGCAAATCTGATAAGCGCTGATCTGGATCGGTAACAATACCTTCTAGCAAATTAGTAAAATGCCCGATCATTCGGTCAATAGTGGCAGCATCAAACAGGTCGGTATTGTACTCCCAAAACCCCCAAAGTTGTGACTTGGCGTCCACCACAGACAGCGTTAAATCAAACTTAGCTGTTTCACTGTGGTTGTGAAGCCATTTGAGAGTCAAACCAGGCAGTTCCAAATCTTTTTTGCTATCTTCCTGCAAAACAAACATGACTTGAAACAGGGGTGTATGACTGAGATTCCGCTCAGGATGCAGTTCTCCCACCACTCGCTCGAAAGGTATATCAGTATGAGCATAAGCACCCACGCATACTTCACGCACTCGACCAAGCAATTCTAGAAAACTTGGGTTCCCAGAAAGGTCAGTACGCAGTACAAGGGTGTTGACAAAAAAACCAATTAATCCTTGAATATCAGGATGGTTGCGGTTAGCTATTGGGGAGCCAACGCAAATGTCTTCTTGATTTGTATAACGGTATAGTTGCGCCTGAAATGCCGTTAATAGGGTCATAAACAGGGTGACACCTTGCTGGTTGCTTAAAGACTTAAGCATACTAGTCAAGGGTGCTGATAGCTGAAAAGAGGCGATCGCTCCTCTGAAGCTTTGTACTGGCGATCGAGGACGTTCTGTAGGAAGGGACAAAGTGCTTGGAACATTTGCAAGTTGCTGCTTCCAATAGGAAAGTTGAGTTTTTTCTCGCTCACCTTGCAGCCACTGACGTTGCCAAATAGAAAAGTCTACATACTGGATGGGCAATTCTGAGAGTGGGGAGGGTTTTCCGGCAGAAAAAGCTGTGTATAATGTTGTTAATTCCTGGGTAAAAATTTGTACTGACCAACCATCACAGACAATATGGTGGATGGCGAATAAAAGTAGATGTTCCTCTTCGCTTGTCTGCAATAACGCCCCTCGCAGTAAAGGGCCCGATGCTAAGTCAAAGGGTTTTTTGACTATATCAGTAGTCAGTCGTTTAAGCTCAGATGCTTGCAATGCTGTTGGTAGTTCGCTCAAGTTCACCACTGGCAGGGTTACAGTTAAAGTGGAATTAATCACTTGAACTGGTTGCCCTTCCAACAATTCAAAGGTGGTACGCAGAGATTCATGCCGTCTGACAATCTCATTGATACTCTCCCTTAGCGCCACCAAATTCAACACACCTTTTAGGTGTATATTTACTAATTCGTTATAAGCAGAACTTTCTGGTTCTAGCTGCTGAAAAAGCCATAACCGTTGTTGAGGAAAGGAGAGAGAAACAGGATTCTGTTGAGAACGTTGAGCAATAACTATTGATGGAGTATCAGATTCACCCCGTAAACGCTTTTCTAAAATTGCTTGTTTAGCTGGTGAAAGCTGAGAACGTCGTTTAGATATATCATCTTTTTTGATATTCATAAAAATTAAAATTAAAACTAATTTACTTAATCAATTGCCTGAAATTTCACATATAAAGGTACTGGTTGAATTCGAGTTAAATCATTTTCAAAAGTTACTAAATCATCACTCTTTGCAATTTCCTTAAAATTTGCAAATTTATAAGCAATGTACATCATCCGATTGCGATTATTTGGCACAAACTCTGCAAGAAGCCGGACATTGTTGTTTTGTGCTAAACTCATAACATAGTTCAACATGATTGTGCCGACTCCTCTAGACATGACGCGACAAGACATCAGTAAGAGTTTTATTGTCCATAGGTTTGTTTGGCGCTCAATCAGAACTAGCCCTATTTGACCATAGCTTCCATACTTATCTTCTAAACTTGCAATTAGCAGTTTGTGGTTTTCCGACTGACAAAAATGACTTAGTTCGTTATAAGAGTAGGTGTAACCAGTTGTATTTAATTGATTAGTTCGGAGAGTTAATTCTTCTGCTCGCTGCAAATCCTCTTCTTTTGCAGAAGATATAGTGAAATTCATATTGAGAGTAGCTAAAAATTCCTCTGTTGTTCCTACAAAGTCTTTTTCTGCTTGCTGACGATTGATATCGCTAATATACATTAACCTTCTTATGCTAGAATCTTCCGTAATAAAACGGGGATTCATCACTGGCATATCTAAAATATGTGCTATTTTATCTGCGTTGATACAAAGGATATCTGGCAAAGAAAACTCGACTTCTTCTAGCTCAAATCTCTGATCGTCAATAAAGGCGATCGCATCAATACCAATATTAAGTGATTTAGCAATTTCTTGCAGAGAACTAACTTTAGAATTCCAATTAATCTGGGGATATAAAAAATACTCTTTTAAACCCAATTCTTCTAGTTTAGCTATAGCTGTAAACTCGTCATTTTTACTAGCGATAGATTGTAAAATACCACGACTATCTAAACTATAAATAATATTAGTTATCCCTTCTCGCAAACAAACTTTTTCATCCTCCAATAAAATTCCATGCCATAGTGTATTATCTAGATCCCAAACTACACATTTGATAATTTTTTTATCTTCTTGTTGGAGATTTGTAAGTTGGCTTGTACTACTAATCATATTTTAAATCCTCTCTGCCAATTTCTTGACCATGATATTAGGTAAGGTTGATACAAAATACTCCTGATAACCTGACTCAGCGATAGTAATTTCTTGAATTTGAGTGCTACCTTCGATGATTTCCATAATTTTAGAATCTCGTAAGTACCTTTCAACTGGGTACTCACTACTACATCCATTACCACCATGAATTTGTACAGCATCATTTGCTACTTTTGTAGCTGTTATGGAAGCAAAGTATTTAGCAATTGAAGTCTCTATAATAGAGTTAGGATCGTTAATATCTTTGAGATAACCAGCTTGATAACATAGCAATCTTGCTGCTTTCACATTGGCTATCATCTGAGTGATCATTTGCCGAATTAATTGATGCTCTTTCAGATAAACACCAAACTGTTTTCGCTCGCTTGTGTACTTAATACAAGCTTCTAGACAAGCTTGGGTAATACCGACACAACCCCAGGCCACACTATATCTACCGTAATCAAGTGCGGTGGCAGCAACGTAAGAAAACCCAAAGCCTAATTTACCAACTAAATTTTCTTGAGGAATTTGACAATTATTAAACTGCAATTCTGCTGACATTGAAGCCCTAACACCTAAAATGCCAGACATTGGTTTAATTGAAAATCCTGGACTATTTTTTTCAACTAAAAAGGCAGTAGGTTTATCTTCACATTTGGCAAATACCAAAAATACATCTGCTATTTGTCCATAGGTAATCCATTTCTTTTGCCCGTTTAAGATATAAGCATCTCCAGTAAGTGTTGCTGTTGTTTCTACACTTTTAGCGTCGCTACCTACATTCGGTTCACTTAATGCAAAAGCGGCTATAATTTCACCAGATGCTAACTTGGGAAGCCAATATTCTTTCTGAGACTTACTACCCCATTTACATAAAGCATGAGCAACCATGTTATGAACTGTCAGCAAACTCCGTACAGAAGAACATCCCCGGCCAATTTCTTCGTTGAGAATACCATAGGTAATCATGTCCATTCCCTGACCACCAAATGCTTCGGGTAATATGGCACCTAAAAAGCCATGTTGAGCTAATTTTTTAATAATTTCTGGCGGGGTAAATTCATTGCGATCGCATTCACTTGCATGAGGGCATATTTCCTCATTGGCAAATGCTCTAAATTCAGATTGATATTTTTTTTGTTGAGCAGATAATTCTAGTTTCATCTCGGCGCTAGCACAGGATTTTTTCGTTCAATTAAGTTGCCAATAGAGTTGATAGTTTTAAAATTATCAAACTCCAAATCTTCATTTTCAACAGTAATTTGAAACTCTTGCTCTATAAATAAAACAAGTTGCATGGCAAACATTGAATTCACAAAACCCAGAGCAAAAATATCTTCGTCTGACTGTAAGTCGTGATTACCAAAAAACCGCGAAAGGAATGTTTTTATTTTAGTTTTTATTTCGTTCATTTTTGTACATCTCCTATTTATTGATAAACGTAAAATCCTTTCCCACTTTTCTTACCATGCAATCCTGCATCCACCATTTTCTTCAGTAAAGTACATGGTCTGTATTTGCTATCATTAAAGCTTTCATACAAAACTTCAATTGAAAATAAAATGGTATCTAGTCCAATCAAATCTGCTGTTTCCAAAGGTCCCATTTTGTGACCAAAGCAAGTTTTAAATATTTTGTCAATATCTTCTGCTGTCGAAACTTGGTCTTGCAACAGAAAAACAGCTTCGTTAATGGTTAACATCAACACACGATTAGAAACAAAACCCGGTGAATCATTGACGATTATGCATTCTTTACCAATCTGAGCCAGAAATTTTTTGCCTATTTCAATTGTTTCCTCAGAAGTATGAAACCCACGAATCATCTCCACCATCGACTTCATAGGTACAGGATTCATAAAGTGCATACCGATAACTTTCTCGGCACGTTTAGTAACTGAAGCAATACGGGTGATGGGAATCGCTGATGTGTTAGCCGCAAATACACTATCTGCTGGACAAATAGAATCTAGCAGTGAGTACACCTGTTTTTTAATATCCCACTTTTCAGTGACATTTTCAAGTACAAAATCTGCCTTTTCTAGAAATTTATAGTTTGTCGAAAACTCAATTCGCTTGAGGACAGTATCTGGAGTTTCTGTAGTTTCACTTTTTTTGAAAAAACCCTGAAAGCGGATATTATTCCTAATTTCATGTTTAGCCTTATCCAGGATATATTCAGAAATATCTACTAGAATGACTTGATGACCTGTTTGAGCGAGGTTTTGTGCAACCCCTACTCCCATAACTCCTGCTCCAACTACGCCTACTGTTTGAATGTTCATAAATAATCCTGAAAGCGAATATTTTTTCTGGTTTTACGTTAAGCTTTTCAAAATTAAAATTAGCTTAAGCTTCAGATAATTTTTCTAATTCCTCTATGATGGTTTCTTCAATAACTACAGCCAATTCAGATACAGAGGGTGCTTCAAAGAGGGAACGAACAGATAGTTCTACCTGAAAGTTTTTACGAAGCTGAGAAATTAGTACGGTTCCTATTAAGGAGTCTCCTCCCAACTCAAAGAAGTTGTCATAAATGCCTATCTGCTCAATCCCTAGTAATTCTTGATAGATATCAGCAATCCTAGACTCACTCTCATTGGTAGGAGCAACATAAGCATTTCTCAGTTGGGGTCTTTGGTATATTGATTTAGATATGTTGGTCTTCTCTAGAACTTCTAAAGAAAATTTCTGCTCAACCTCAGTTAATAAATCCTGCGTTGATACAACTATCTGAGGCACCGTGCTACTGAACAGAATCCGTCTAAATGCTTCAATACCATCTTCTGATGTCATTGCTGGCGCAATCTCTTTTCCTGTTATAGCTCTATACTGTGTTTCAACAGCCACCGCTGTTCCTAAATTGCTCCATCTATCCCAGTCAATGGCTCTGGTAAATTTGCCGTATTTAGAGACACTGTAGTGAGCAAAGGCGTCAAGAAAGGCATTTTCAGCAATGTAGTCTACCATACCCGCTACAGGTTGAAATGTACTACTTGATGAACAGAGTACAAAGAAATCCAGTTTAGCATCCTTAAAGAGAGTATCGAGGATTCGTGTTCCCTTGACTTTCGGTGCAAAAGCATTTGCTGCTGCTGCTTTTGTTTTTAGTTGAATAAAACCTCCCCCTGGAACTACTGCGGCATGAATCACCCCATGAATCTCACCAAATCGATTATTGGCCTGAGCGATCGCTGCTGACATTTGTTCAAGGTTGGCAACATCGGCGCTGACTACCAATACCTCTGCACCCAATGCCTCGAGCGCTTGTAATTTTCGGATTTTATCGCTGATACTGTCGGATTCATCATGAGTGGATAGCCATTGCAACCACTCGTTGCGATCGGGAAAAGCTGAACGCCCAGTCAGTATCAGTTTTGCTTTTACGGTCTGTGCCAGATATTCAGCCAGCACTAGACCAATGCCTCCTAATCCACCTGTAATCAGATAGACTCCCCCTTCCCTTAAGCGTGGTTTTCCTTCAACAGTTTCATGCAGTCGGACTGGTTCAAAGGTCTGTACCCAGCGATGATTGCCACGGTAGGCGATAATCTGATCGGATGATTCAGTAGTGAGTTCTGTCAGTAACTGGTCTACTAGTTTATCCCCTTGCCAACTTTCTAGTTCGGGAATAACAACATCAATACTACGACAGTTTATATTTGGGTACTCTAGCGGAATAGTTTTACAGGGCCCAAGAACTAGTGCTTTCTCTGGAGACAGCACCTCTTCGCCTGTTAATTCCTGCATATTATTTGAAACAATGCCAATTTCAAGGGAATCTGCAAGATTTTGTTCTCCAATTGCCTGAGCTAGAAACAGCAGACTGTAAAAGTCTAAATCTTGAGAGTCTACCGATTCAAGTCCTAATTCTGTGCGATCCGGCGGTGTCACGCTCCATAAATAAACAATTGTTTTTGGGGTCAACTCCAGGGCACAAAGTTCTTTGAGCAGCGTATCGTAGTCATCCCGTTGTTGAGGATTGATCGTGTATACGTGTTGATCGAGTCCATCTGTAGAAGATTGGCTCTCGCTACTAAATTGCTCTCCCATCTTGACAGTAATAACATTCTGCTTCTCAAGTTTGAGTCGCTTCACTACTTGAGAACCCAAGCCACACTCATCGACAAAGACTAACCAACAACTGGCCTGAGTCAGTTTCAAAGGCTGGGGCGGCATTGAACGTTTCCAGGATGGGATATAGAACCAGTCAGCAATGTCCCGCTTTTCATGCGACAAGACTTGAGGCATCTTGTTAACATCTTTTTGATCGACTAAAGCTGTAAATGCTGCTGGTGCTGATAATGCTACTGACGAAGAAGCCTGAGCAACAAAGACATGTTCCCCAAAGGCTTCAAATTCAGAGAAAGCTGCCACCTGAATAAAACCAGAGGAGTTTAGTTCTTCCTGCCACTGCTCTTTTGATAAAAATGGATTAGCCATGTTACGGCTGCCTTTTTCATCTTCTATGGGATTCATGATTAGAGCATCAATCATGTCCGACTCTGGTCTAGGTTGAGTGATCTCCCATAGGAGTAAGAAGCCTCCAGGAGCTAATAAAGATTGAACATGTTGAAGGGTTTCTTTGATGTTGCGGGCTATATGCAATACATTGACAGCTACGACAACATCAAAACTGTGGCTATTGTATCCCTGCTCTTGAGGCGATCGCTCAATGTCTAGTAAGCCATATTGGACAAAAGGATAGGCACTAAACTTATTTTTGGCTTCTTTGACAAAAAAACCACCCACATCGGTAAAAGTATAGTTTGTTTGCTGGGATGCTAACACAGGTAATAATTCCACCGTGGCGATCCCAGTTCCACCGCCGATTTCTAAAATTTTTAGGTTCACGTCTGGTGGTAAAGTCATTGCCAGCTTTTCCACCATTGCCCGCATAATCCCTCTTAAATAAACCTCAGAGGGCAAGTATTGTCGAGAAATTTCTCCTTGCTTAACTAATGTAGCAACATGCAACTCTAATGGTTCTTTTTGACCAGTAAGCACAGCTACCAGATTTTCACCAAATATCTGGATCAGATTTATATTTTGAGGTGTATCTGTCCATCTGATTCTGACTTCTTCTAGAAGAGTGTCGATCTGATCTGTTGACGATGGTAAAAAGTTTGTAAATAGACCCTCCTCTTGCTGCAACTGACCTTGCTCTACCAGTACTTCCAGCCATCTACACAACAATTCACGATATTTAGGAATAATAGAACATTGCTCAAATAATTCCTCAATAGAATACTTTTTGGTTAAATTGCTAAATGCACCTAAACGCTTCAGGGCAAGACTCATGTAAGCAGTACATAAACGATCTAACCATTGTTTGTTTGCTCGATAAGCTCGATCGTCAAATTTTAAGCTGCCTTGAATCGCTTGCATCTGAGCAGCGTCTACCAGAGATATCCAAAGCTCAGATGCTGTTGGTCTTGGGTCGAACTGTCTGGGTAAGGGTGATGGTTTTTGTGGTTCAATCCAGTAACTTTGGCGCTCAAAGGGATAAGTTGGTAAGGGAAGGCGGTGACGGCGCTCCGCAGCATAAAAGCCTGACCAATCAATTTGGACTCCTGAGAGCCACAACTGACCTAATGTCTTAAGCAAGAAAGCCAAATCTGACTGTCGCTCGTAGGAATGCCGGAGTGAGGGTAGTACAACTCGATCTATATAAGAGCCGTTATCCAAACACTGTAAAGCTAAACTGCTCAATGTCTGTCCCGATCCAACCTCTAAAAGAATCGGATTTTGTTTTTTCCACAATTGTTGAACTCCATCTGCAAAACGCACAGTTTCGCATAGATGCCTTGTCCAGTATGTGGGATCTGTAGCTTCGGCTACTGTAATCCAAGTTCCAGTGACATTAGATAAATAGGGAATTTTGGGTGGATGGAGGGTGACAGTTTTTACCAAGTCGATGAAGGGTTGTGCGATCGCATCCATCATTTTTGAATGAAAGGCATGGGAAGTTTGCAAACGCCGACAGGCTAATCCCCTTTGAGCTAACTTGCTTTCTAATTCATCCACAGCTTCTATGACTCCAGCAACCACACACTGTTGTGAACTGTTGATTGCTGACAAAGAAAGGTTCTCACTCAACAGAGGATACACCTCTTCTTCCGAAAGGGGCATAGCCAACATTGCCCCAATTGGTAATTCCTGAATCATTTGCGCTCTTTTGGCGACGAGAGTCAGAGCGTCTTCAATAGACAACACCCCTGCTAGCGTAGCCGCGACATATTCACCAATGCTGTAGCCAATCATTGCCGCAGGACGAATTCCCCATTTTATCCACAACTGGGCCAAGGCGTACTCAATCACAAAAACAGCTGGCTGAGTGAGATGAGTTTGATTGAGTTTTTCAGTAGCTACATCTGCTTGTTCTGCCCCACGACCTAACATTTTTCGCAAATCTAGCCCAGCAGCAAGAGGGTTTTGTTTTTGCTGAGTGTCATTCTCACTGTTTCTATTGGGATATATGACATCTCGCAAATCTTGACCAAGAAGCGGTTTGAGAAATTCACAACAGTAGTCAATTTGTTGCTGAAATATCGGTTCAACGTGGTAAAGTTCACCAGCCATGTTGACATATTGAGTACCAAGCCCTGGAAACATGAAGGCTAGAGGACGTTCTTCAGTTTCTGGAACACTGGTAAGTAAGCGCTTTGGATCTTCAAGTGCAGCGATCGCATCTGCAATATCTTGACAAACAACTGTCTGCCGATGCTCAAAAGCTTGTCGTCCACACTGTAATGTATAAGCAACATCTGCAAGCTTTAAATCAGGGTGCTGTTTGAGGAAATCTGCAAGATTGACAGTAGCACTTTTTAATGCTGAGTCTGTTTTGGCTGAAAGTACTAATAATTGCCACGGACGAGAAGGGCTAGATTCTGGAAGTGTCGGGGCTTCTTCCAAAATTACGTGAGCATTAGTTCCACCTATACCCAAAGAACTCACACCAGCACGGCGAGGAGTATGAGTAGTTTTCCATTCTCTCAGCTTGGTGTTGACGTAAAAAGGACTGTTGGCAAAATCAATTTCAGGATTGGGTTCTTCAAAATTTAAGCTGGGGGGTATTTGTTGATGTTTGAGAGCCAAAACAGTTTTGATTAAACTTGTAACCCCTGCTGCTGCGTCCAAATGACCAATATTCGTTTTGACTGAACCAATTGCACAAAATCCCTTTTTATCGGTACTTTCACGAAAAACGTTAGTTAAAGCAGATATTTCAATGGGATCGCCTAAGACAGTGCCCGAACCGTGAGTTTCTATATAGCTAATGGTTTCAGGTTCCATGCCAGCCAAAGCCAGTGCTTCCGCTACTACATTTGCTTGTCCGTTAACGCTTGGGGCTGTATAACCAACTTTACCAAAACCATCATTATTGATGGCACTACCTTTAATCACAGCATAGATATTGTCACCATCTGCGATCGCGTCAGCTAACCGCTTTAAAACCACTATTCCGACACCATTACCAATAATCGTTCCTTTTGCTTTGGCATCAAAGGCGCGACAGTGACCGTCAGGTGATAAGATTCCCCCTTCTTGATACAAATACCCTGTTTTTTGGGGAATGCGAACAGATACTCCACCAGCCAAAGCCATATCGCATTGATAATTCAATAAGCTTTGACAAGCTAAAGAAGTTGCAACCAAAGAAGTAGAACAAGCTGTTTGTACCGTCAAACTTGGGCCAGTGAGATTTAATTTATAGGAAACACGAGTAGCAAGGAAATCTTTATCATTACCGATCATTTTTTGGAACGTGTTCACTGCCCCAATTTGATCGCGGTTTAAATTAAATGATTGATAATTATTTAAACTAGCACCAGCATAAACACCAATTCTACTTTCACAGCGTTGGGAAGCATAACCAGCATTTTCTAATGCTTCCCAAGCACACTCTAAAAACAACCGATGCTGCGGATCTGTAATTTCTGCTTCTTTAGGATTAAAGCCAAAGAATGAGGCATCAAATAAATCGATATTTTCTAATATTGCTCCAACTTTTAAATAATTAGGATTTTTGAGCAGTTCCGGTGAAACTCCAAAGGCAATTAACTCTTCATTTGTAAACGCAGAAGTTGACTCAACTCCATCACATAAATTCTGCCAAAAACTGGAAATATTCTTTGCACCAGGAAAGCGCCCAGTCATCCCAATAACAGCAATACCTTCTTCTAAGATATGATAATTTGTAGTGTTATTCATAATTTTTTTTCCCTTGTTTGCTCAATAACTGCCTTTGGCGGTTGATAGCCTCAATTTGCTTTTGAGCGCGATCGCGTGTTCCTGCAAAAGAAAGCTGTCGCTGTTGACTTAGATATTGCGCCAGTGAGTAAATAGTTGGGTTCTGAAACATGGTGACAACTGAGATATCTCGCTGCAAAATTGCACGCAGTTTATGATTAAGCTGAATCATCAGTAGTGAATGCCCACCAAGGTCAAAGAAATTATCATGAATACCCACTTTATCTAGATGTAGAACCTCTTGCCAAAGCTTTGCTATCTGCTGTTCCATTTCCGACTGAGGTACTTCATAGGTAGTCGTCAATGTTGGACGCAAGGCTTCTGGTACAGGTAAAGCACGGCGATCTACTTTTCCGTTAGGCAAAAGTGGTAAGGTATCTAAAAAGATAAAAACACCAGGAACCATATATTCAGGTAACAGTTCTTTGAGATAGCTTCGCAGTTCAGTAATTGTGGGTGTTTGGTCTATTAAAAGAACTATATAAGCCACCAATTGTTGAACACGTGGTTTATCTTCTCGCGCCAAAACTACAATTTCCCGCACTGCTGGATTTTTGAGAAATGCATTCTCAATTTCACCTAACTCAATCCGAAATCCTCTAATCTTGACCTGATGATCGATTCGCCCCAAGTACTCTAAATTCCTATCTGGTAGATAACGAGCTAAATCTCCAGTTTTATATAGTCGTGATTCAAGTTTATTATTGAACGGATTAGATATAAACCGCTCTTTTGTTAACTCTGGTCTGTTTAAATAGCCTCTAGCTAAACCAGCACCACCGATATAAATTTCTCCTGGTACACCAATTGGTACTGGTTGCAACTTAGTATCAAGCAGATAAATTTGTGTATTGGCAATGGGACTACCGATAGTTACATTGCTATCCCTATTTACTTGAGCAAATGTGGAATAGGTTGTATCTTCAGAGGGACCGTAAAGATTCAAAACTTTCTGAATCTGATCGTTTTGATAAATCTGCTGTACAAGTTGATTTTGCAGTGGTTCACCAGCAAGATTAACCGTCCTGACTGAAGGAGGTAAACCATCTACTTGCAGTAATTCTGCAATGATGCTTGGGACTGTATTAACCAAGCTGACGTCAGCAACCAACGAGGGTAAGTGCAAAGCATTCTCTACGAGAATCACTCTACCACCCCAACTGAGGGGAGCAAACAGTTCAAATACTGACAAATCAAAGCAAATGGAGGTTGATGCTAAAACTCCTGCAAGGTCATCATCTGTAAATACCTCTCTTGACCATGTTAAGAAAGCAACACAACTTTGATGCTCTATAGCAACACCTTTTGGTATACCTGTAGAACCAGAAGTATAAATGACATAAGCTAGGCTATTAGGTTGTACTTTACTAAACAGATTGTCTCTACTCTGTTGGCTAAGTAATTGTGAATCTCTATCGATACAGACAATATGCACATTCGATTTAGCAAACAATTCAACTAGATGGCTTTGAGTCAGCAGTACCTTGGTTTGACTGTCTTCTACCATGAAAGTTAAGCGTTCCTGGGGATAGGCTGGGTCTAGGGGTACATAAGCCCCGCCAGCTTTTAAAATAGCCAACAATGCAATCAACATTTCTGGGCTGCGCTTCATGCAGACACCTACAATTACTTCTGGCTTCACCCCTAGTTTTTGTAAATAATGTGCTAATTTATTCGCTTGGTCGTTTAACTCCTGGTAGGTTAATTTTTGATTTTCAAATATGACGGCAATGTCAGATGGTGTTTTCTCTACCTGTGCCTCAAACAATTCATGAATGCATTTATCTTGTGGGTAGTCTGTCTTGGTATTATTCCACTCAACTAATAACTGCTCTAGTTCCGATGGTGTGAGTAATTGCAAGTCTGAAATGCGTTGTTGGGGATCGCTAACTATGCTTCCCAATAAAGTCTGGAAATGCTCCAGCATTCGAGTAACAGTATCTGCATTAAATAAATCGGTGTTGTACTCGCAAGTTGCAACCAAACCTTGCTCAGAATCCTCCATGAACAATGTCAAATCAAACTTAGATGTCCCGTTGTAATCTTCTTTATAAGTAACTGATACATCCGATAGGTTTAGACTGGGTTTTGGAACATTTTGGAGAACAAACATCACTTGAAACAGGGGATTGTAACTCAAATCTCTATTTGGCTGGAGTTCTTCTACTAACTTCTCAAAAGGTAAGTCTTGATGAATGTATGCTTCTAAAGCTGTTGACTTCACCCGCGCTAGTAACTTCTGAAAACTCAGGTCGCCAGATAAGTCTGTACGCAACACCAAAACATTGACAAAAAATCCGATTAATGATTCAACTTCTGCTCTATTCCGATTGGCGATTGGCGAACCTACTACAATATCAGTCTGACCTGTATAGCGATACAGCAAGGTTTTGAAGGCTGTCAGCAAGGTCATAAACAGAGTTACTCCCGAATGACGGCTCAAATTCTTTAACTCTTTTGTCAGAGTTTGAGAAAGAATTAATTTTGCTTGAGCGCCTTTGAATGTTTGAACTGGCGATCGCGCCCGGTCTATTGGTAAATTCAGTACAGGTAGCTCACCTTGCAACTTTTGTTTCCAATAAGTCAATAAGGGTTGAATGCGTTCAAAACCGAGCCATTGTCGTTGCCAATTGACAAAATCTCTATACTGAATGGGTAATTCAGGAAGTGGTGATTTGTCCCTGGAGAATGCTTCATATAATGCAGCTAGTTCTTTAATGAGAATACCGATAGACCAACCATCTGCAATTATATGATGCAGAGTGACTAACAATTGATAATTTTTATCATTTAATTTTAAAATTTTAATCCGCAAAAGCGATTGAGCAGATAAGTCAAATGGCTGTTGTGCAAATTCTATAGTTAAACGTTGTGCTTCTTGAGCGCGTTCCTTATCAGAAAGAGAACGCAAATCTTCAACCGCCAAAGTTAAAGGTGGCGCTTGATTTATAACTTGGGCTGGTTGTCCATCAACCACTACAAAGCTTGTCCGTAATACTTCGTGTCGTCTGATAATTTCGTTAAGACTATCTTGTAAGACTGTTAAATCAATGCAACCTTTGAAGTTAATAACTATAGGAATGTTATATATAGGACTATCGGGAGTTAACTGATTGATAAACCATAATCCTTGCTGGGCAAAAGATAGAGGCTGAATGGATGTATTTTTCTCTGGTTGGGTAAGAGATATTGATGGTAGTGCATCTGTTGTCATTTGAGCGACGATCTTTGTAGCTAGCGCGAGCGTACTCATCCCTTCAAACAAGTCTGCTACCGATACTTCTACTTCTAAATCAACCTCAATCCGGTTTTTCAACTCAAATACTTTTAAAGAATCAAGTCCTAGAGTGCTTAATGGTTCTTCAGAACTGATATCATCGGGTGCAATTGAAAGTAATCCTGCCAAGAGTTCAATTAAATAAGATTCTAGAAGCGGTTGACACTCCCTTGGGGAAAGTGCCAAAAGTTCAGAACGCTGTAATTGAATTTCATTTCTGGTAATATCAATAATCTTGAGAATATCACTGACAACTACATTCAGTTCGCCATTGTGAAATTGAGTGCGAGTTGTACGTCGTTGAATCTTACCGCTGGAAGTTTTGGGGATACTACCTGGTTTTATCAAAACCACTGCATAAACTTGTACTTCATGCTCTTCAGTCACCGCTTGACGAATTGCAGAGATTACTTCTTCTAAATTTGGCTTGGCGCGAAACTCTAATTCTTGTACAACTACTAGTTTTTCTTCGTTATTAACTTCTATTGTAAATGCTGCATTCCCACCATAACGCAAGGATGGATGACTAGATTCTGCGGTTAATTCGATATCTTGGGGGTAAAGATTGCGACCACGAATAATAATTAAATCTTTAGCTCGACCTGTAATGAAGACTTCTCCATTGTGCAAAAAGCCTAAGTCCCCAGTCCGTAAAAAATGATCCGAACCTCGTCCCGCTTTGCTATTTTGATGCGTGGATTGCTGTAATATTGTGTCTTTGAGATAAGCGTGGAATGTTTGCTCTGTTTCTTCTTTCCGATTCCAATAACCCTGACCAACACTCGGCCCAGATACCCAGATTTCGCCAACTTCTGCTGATGAACAGGGAATTAATGTTTCCGGATTGACAATGAGAATCTGCTGTTGAGGAATGCTTTCACCGCAACTGACAAAGCTTTGGATATCTTGACTCTGGGCAGTTGCTTCAACTATCTGGTTCTGTGAAAGTGCAGATTTCTCTACAGTTGTTATTTGGGCTAAGGCTGTTTTGACCCCACCAGAAACGATCAAAGTTGCTTCTGCCATACCGTAACAGGGGTAAAATGCTTCTGAACGGAAGCCACACTCTGCAAAGGTGGTTGCAAATTGCTCAAGAGTATCTTGTCGGACTGGTTCAGCACCGTTAAACGCGACACTCCAACTACTTAAGTCAAGAGTTTCTTTTTGTTCTTTAGTAATCCTTTGAACACACAGTTCATAAGCAAAGTTGGGGCCACCGCTCGTTGTACCTTTGTAGCGGGAAATCGCCTGTAACCAGCGGTAAGGTCGTTGCAGAAAAGATGTTGGCGACATTAAGATGCAGCTAAACCCGCCATATAAAGGTTGCAAAATCCCACCAATCAATCCCATATCATGGTAAACAGGTAGCCACGAAACAAACTTACTGCTGGGTGAATGTTCCATCATTTGGTAAGTTACAGCAGCATTGTGCAGCAGGTTACCATGACTGAGCATGACTCCCTTTGGTGTGCCTGTAGAACCTGATGTGTATTGCAGAAAGGCTAGGGTATCGGCATTTATTGTCGGTTCTTGCCAAGAATCTTCTATACCTTGGGCGATGTTGTCAGTTGTCAGCCAGTGAAAATTCCCCTGTTTTGTTGCGGGTGTAAGTATTGATTCTAATGTGGGGAGCATTGCTGTGGTGGTGAGAGCAATACTTGCCTGTGCATCTATACTAATAGCTTGTATTCTGGGCGTTTTACGTTGATTGCGAGGTGGATAAGCTGGAACTGCCACTACTCCAGCATATAGACAACCAAAAAATGCTATTAGGTAATCGAGTCCTGGAGGATACAGTAATATGGCACGTTCTCCACTCAAACCAAGAGCTTGGAGTTGAGCTGCTACAGCCCGACTGCGCCGATCTAATTCATGGTAAGTCAGCGTTAATTCCTCAGTCTCTCCATCTTCAAGGAAAGTGAACGCTTGTGTGTGCTGCATCTTGAAACTGCGATCGCGCAGAATATCAACGATAGTCGCATACTGAGGGGGAATTTGTTGAAAATTATTGAGAATTTCAGTCATTATTATGCCTTAGTTAATCAGATGCAGGCAAACAATAGTTGCAAAATTAATATTACACTCACTCCGGCTGAACAGGCGTTGGAGTCAGTTTTTGTGGGTATCTTAGTTTAAAAATCCACTTAAATACAGCAAAGCTTAAACTGACATACCTCTTTCTGGCTCAAGGTGCTGCCTTTACAGGATTATTTAATTGAATTTGTAAAACTCAAAGAACAGACCTCAATGCTGCTCTAGGGAAGATAGGGCGAAATTAGTAAGTCAGTCATCTAAGCTTCTATATTGCTAATAATTTTCATTTAGACTTTCTTACATTACTAGTGATTGTAGCGTTTAGCAATACTTTACTTAATAAGTAATTATTATCAATAATCTAATATGTGTAACTCTAGACTATTACCAAAATATTCTATGACTTTCGATAGATGTCAAAACCTGGAAACAGTCCACGTCTTTCAAAAGCCTGATTCGATCTGAAGATGAAATTACATAGTTTAAGCCCACATTCCGCACTTCAATAAGTAGCACAAGTAAACTACATAAACAGAAAATGCAAAATTATAATTTCAGGACTTACGCAACTGGCACAGGGCGATCGCAAATTAGTAGTATTAATATATTGCATCAAACATAGTCCAGCAAAGAGTTTACATACAGCACTTTACTCTATTATTCTCTCATAAGAGTGGTGGAAGAGCGCTATCCCTGTTCTGTCACTCTCCGAAAACTTTTGCCATTTCTGAATTCTAGAGCTTTTGTATAGCAGGCGATTGCGCAATTATTTTCTAATAACAAATATAAGACCGATTTTTTTCTAATAGTATAGCTTGTATTGATTGCCTCATGGGGCTTTTAGCGATCGCCCTTCCGGAACGTGACAGAAGAGGGATAGCACATCGACTATTCCAGTCAGTAGCCAAGCTAAAATCTCTGTTAGATAGATTGCTAAATGATGGAGAACTCATTATTAAGTGGGGGCGAAAGATAAAAATAAGGGAAATGCTATTTGTGCAATTTAAAAGCGCGACAGCTTATTGTCCGCGATCAATCTTTTTCTAATCCATTTGCCTGATCGTGGATACCTGAATAACCGCCTACCCCGAATTATTGAGGGGATATGTGAGTAGCTTGATCTATTTCAAAATTAATGATAATCTTTTTTATTAAGTAAATTCAGTAGATCACAAAGTTTTCCAAAGGTCTTAACAAGCCTTGATTTGGGATGGGAAATACAATTCTCTAAAATCACCTTATAATCTACCTGTTGGCTAACTTTATTATGGATTGACTGAGGAGCGATCGCATATTGCGGGTGCTTTGCGCCATCGCAACCACTGATGATTGCCAGTTTTCCAAACATGGGCGCAAACCCTGATTCTTTTTTTAGTTTGCAAAATTTTTGGATCTAGTCAACTGACTTTATTGACAATGACAAAAAGTAAAAACTAGCTTCTAATACCAAAATTATGCATAGTTTAGAAGGAAAGGGACACCTTGAACCAGTGGAATCGTGAGAGTTCCCCATGCAGATTATTAAGGTTTATGGACTAGCATACATTGAGGAAAATAAGCCACCCATGTGAAATGCCTGAAACCCTTGCCACAAACTTAATTACTTAGTTTCCTTCTCCCCTTCACACGAGTATTAGGAATTACAGGCAGTTAGCATTAGTAATCTCCCAAGTGTGATTATGACAAGTTAAAACAAGTCGCAAATCGCAAGTCGCAAGTCGCAAGTAAGTTTTGTGACGGGGATTTAGACCCCGACACAAAACTTGCCGGTTATAGAACCGGGGGACTTAAACCCGCCGAATTTGTTAAACGAGTTAGTAGTAAGCACTTTATTGGCTTAAATGACGACTAGAGTCACCGACTGCCCAATAAATCAAGATAATCTTACTTTCTTGAGTTTGGACTAATTTGCATTTAGCAGCAATAGATAGAAAGTAAAAGAAAGTTAGATCCTCTAATACAGGCATTGTCTGACCCAACCAAGCCAGCCATAAGGGTTGGAACTTACGATTACATCCTACTGGTTTGATGACCTCGACGCGAATGATTTCCATTGCCCGGTTTGGGTATTGAAGGAAATGAAACCCACTCCAACGCATTACCCTAACTCGACCAACTTTCGGGTCTTCAACTTCTAAAGTTTCAGTTGCCTCTGGCCAAGTTTGGGGGTCATTGAGCTTAAACTTATGACCATGCTTACATGGTGCGCCTCGTCCTTTGTAAGCACCGGGTGTACCCCATACGCATCGGTTAGAAGTTAACTCGTGTACTGAAATTATGGGTTAAGAATAAATGATGCGTATCAAGATGACGCGATCACCCGATCAAAAATTCTGTTTCTAACTCCGATTTCAGCAATCCCTAAGTACTATTGCTTATTGACAAATGATATCTGATATATGTTGTAGTAAAATACTGGATTATCAAATCATTAGAAAGCATAGCCAATTAAATAGAAGGATACAAATTATGTACCAAGACGACAAAGAAGACACAACAATTTACAAAGTTGTAGTCAATCATGAAGAACAGTATTCGATTTGGCCTGCTAACCGAGAAAACGCACTCGGCTGGAAGGATGCTGGTAAAAGTGGTTTAAAACAAGAATGTCTAGATTACATCAAAGAAGTTTGGACTGATATGAGACCACTTAGCCTTCGCAAGAAAATGGAAGAAGCTGCCGGGGGGAAATCATAACGCATTTAATTTTTCGTAAAGGTTGTCTAAGGTCAAGAGTCAAAGATCAAAAAACTCTGGACTCTTGACCAGAGCAACGGAAACGTCTCCCGCTCCGCACGAGAATATCAAGTTCGCATAATCTACTTATTATTCAAAACTCTCCGCGTAAGAATGTCTCCGTGTCAGTCCTAATGATAAGTCTTCAACCGAACTTGATATGACAGTCTTCTCCTGTACGTAGCTTGCTTAAGAGGAGGAGTAAACGGAAAAAAGTGCAATTTCGACATGAAAATATGACAACCACACAAACATTTAACTCTTGGTTAACATATACCAAACCTAATCCTCAGGCTTCAGTGCGTTTATTCTGCTTCCCCTATGCAGGTGGTAGTTCTATCATTTTTCGCACATGGGCTGAGAGTCTACCTAAAACTGTCGAAGTTTGCTCTATTGAACTTCCTGGACGAGGAACCCAAATGAAGTCAGCCCCATTTTCGCGGCTAAAACCTCTTGTGGGTGCGATCGCCCAAGCGCTGACAAGGAATCAGTTTGCTCCCGCCTTGCTTCCACATTTAAACAAGCCATTCGCCTTCTTTGGTCACAGCATGGGAGCAGTTGTCAGTTTTGAGCTAGCCCGTTTACTCCGCAAACAGTATGGTCTTGAACCAGTACATATGTTTGTTTCCGGCCACCGTGCTCCACAAATTCCTGATCCAGATCCACCTATCCATGCTCTAAGTGAGCCTGAGTTCATAGAAGAACTACGCCGTCTCAATGGTACTCCTGAAGCACTGCTGGAAAATGCCGAATTAATGCAACTTCTTGTCCCAATTCTACGAGCAGACTTTGAAGTTCTAGAAACCTATGTATATACTACTGAGCCACCACTTGATTGTACTATTACTGCTTTCGGTGGCTTACAAGATCGGGAGGTCAATTGTGATGAACTTCAAGCTTGGCGCGAGCAGACAAATACTGCATTCTCACTACAGATGTTTAGGGGCGATCATTTCTTTTTACACTCAGCCCAATCACTCTTGCTACAGTCACTTTCTCAAGAACTACGGCAAATTACCAATAAAATAGACAGTCGACAGTAGGATTTCAATTCATGCTGAATGATGATTCCTGAATTCTGTTTTAATCGACCAAGAACCTATCCCACTAATAAAATTCTTTGAATCCAGATATGAATAGTAGCAAGGTCGATGAATGCATCAAAATATACTTTTTTACGTTCCCAGCGAACAACTAGGCGACGATATTTACGTTGATACCAAGCAAAACAACGTTCTTGCTGATATCTAGGAACAGAGATTTTAACAGGCCTACCTCTATTTTTCTTGGTTTTCCAAACTCGTTTTGGTATTTGGGGTCGAATGCCTCGCTTGCGTAGGGCAGCACGTTTTTCCTTTGAATCATAACCTTTATCAGTAGCCAGCACCTTAAGTTTTTTACGTGGTCTACCTCGTTTCAAAGTTTTCAGTTTTACTTTATCAAGTAGTGGTAATACCTGTTCTCTCTTGTTACCATTGGCGGCAGTTGTGAAGTTAGCTAGCGGCATTCCATTGCCTTCAGTCAGTGTATGAATAAGAACACCTTTACCCTTGCCACCATAAGCAATTTCCTCACCCCCTCCCTTTCCAGAGGGAAAAAGAGCTATCAACAGCTCCAAAATCCCAGTTTATAAGACCTTTCTCATTAGCGATCGCTAATATACGTGCTTGCAAATATTCAAATGTTCCATTTGAGCGCCATCGCTTTAACCATCGGTGGGACGAGCTTTTCGATGCCCACATATCACCACGAGGTAGGTCACACTATCGACACCCAGTAATTAGAATGTACAACAGACTATTTAATACATGACGATATGGCGCATGAGGCATTCCTTTGCCACGTTTAGATACCTCCTCAGAAAATATATCTTCAAACAACTTCCATTTCTTCGTCACTCAATCCTTCAAAACGTCCAGCCATAAAGTGATACACCCTTCTCAGATGAGAAGTAGATTACCACATTTTTATATTAGTGGGATAGGTTCATATAAATCTCTTGCATGAATCAGATTAGTTTTATTTCACTCTATAGGAATCCGATTTGATTCCTGAAACACTCGTAGAGACAGGGAACAGGGAACAGGTAATATCATGTTCGCTTGATCGCTTACAATATGTCATTGCGAGTGCAACGAAGTGGAACGAAGCAACCGCAAGGATTCGGAGATTGCTTCACTTCGTACCCTGCGGGAACGCCAAGGGCGGTACGCAATGACAACTAATCAGCCGTTTTTATTTCACCCCTGACTGCACGTTCCATAAACCAGCATAAATCCCATTCTTCTTCAACAATTTTTCATGTGTTCCCGACTCAACGAATTCTCCATATTCCATCACATAAATACAATCAGCATTGCGGATAGTGGAAAGACGATGGGCTATGGCTATTGTCGTTCGATTAACAGTAATCCGTTCCAAGGAACGTTGAATAGCAGCTTCAGTTTCATTATCCACCGCTGAAGTGGCTTCATCTAAAATCAAAATTGGCGGATTCTTTAAAACAGCTCTAGCGATCGCAATTCTTTGGCGTTGTCCACCAGATAATTTTTGACCCCGTTCTCCAACTATTGTCTCATAAGCTTGGGGTAGCCTCAAAATAAAATCATCAGCTTCAGCAATTTTTGCAGCTTCAATTATTTGTTCATCAATAGCATTAAAAGTACCATAGGCGATATTTTCAGCAATCGTACCATGAAATAAGAATACATCTTGGCTGACCAAGCCGATACTGCGACGCAAATCACCTAAATTTAATTTTTGGATATTTATACCATCAATTGCGATTATTCCAGAAGAAATATCATACAATCGCAATAATAATTTAACTAAAGTGCTTTTGCCAGAACCTGTAGAACCAACAATAGCAATAGTTTTACCTGCGGGGATATGTAAGGATAGTTTTTTAATTACTGGCTCTCTATCTTGATAAGCAAAAGTAACTTGTTTAAAGTCAATTTTACCACGGACTTGATCGATAGATAAAAATTTGTCTCCTGTAACAATGTTGATGGGAGTATCTAATAAATTCATCACACGCTTGGTAGAAGCCATTGACCTTTGATATTTGTCAAATATTTCTCCTAATGTTACTAAAGGCCACAACAATCTCTGTAATAAAACGAGTAAAACACTGTAACTCCCAATAGATATTTTTCCAGCATATGTCGCCATACCTCCCCAAAACAATAAAGCTGTAAACCCCACTAAAACTAGCATTCTAATTAAAGGATTGAATGCAGCAGAAAGTTTAATTGCTTTGGTATTACTTTTTCTATATGCTTCGCTTTCTCCTGCCAATCTAGCGCTTTCATAATTTTCAGCGGTAAAACTTTTAATTGTGGTAATACCACTGATGTTATTTGCTAGCCGTGAGTTCAGAAAGCCTACTTTTTCCCGCACCTCAGCATAACGAGCTTCCAGACGCTTTTGATAAGTAAAGGAACCCCAAATAATAAATGGTATTGGCAACATTGCTGCCAAGGTTATAGAAGGGGGTAAAATCAAGAATGCACCACTAGTTAAAATGATGAGTGAGGTGATAAGATTGATAATCTCATTAGCTCCATAATTTAAAAAATCTTCTAACTGGTTGATATCATCATTCAAAATTGATATCAAACCGCCAGTGCTACTTTCTTCAAAGTAAGCTGAATCTAATTTTTGTACATGATTGTAGGCATCTAAACGTAAATTATTCTGGATATTTTGGGCTAAATTACGCCAAAGTCTACTATATGAGTACTCAGAAATTGATTCTACTATCCAGATAATAATAGTGATAAATGTAAGCAGTAAAAATTGCCAAAATATATCTTTGATACCCAACTTGGAAAAGAAAGAATTTTGCTGTTCTACGAGAATATCTACCGCAATACCAATTAACCACGGTGGTGCTAAATCTAAAATCGTATTGATGATAGAACATGATGTTGCCTGCCAAATTTGTTGGCGATATTGGTTGCCATAGTTGAGCAAGCGTTGTAAAGGAGAGGCTGAATTTATAGGATTTTTAGATACTCTAGGAGATTTTGATGTGGTTGTCACGACTGTTTATTGTTTGTAGTTAGGTGATTGATAAGAGCGATATCTTTAGTAGAAATCTAATTAGGAATTTAAGTAAATTTATTTTGTATTTACTTTTCCCTTGCGTCCTATCGGTACACACATTGGCGTCTCCATCACTGGGTCAGGAATAATCCGACACTCCAACCCAAAAACCTCTTGAACCATTTCTTGAGTCATCACTCGCTTTGGTTCCCCAGCAGCAAAAATTCGACCATCTTTGACTGCAACTAAGTAATCAGCATAACGACACGCTTGATTTAAATCATGTAGCACCATCACAATTGTTCGTCCCTGATTTTGGTTCAACTCATACAACAAATCCAAAATCTCTATCTGGTGAGCCAAATCTAAAAAAGTAGTCGGTTCATCTAAAAGTAAAATATCTGTATCTTGCGCCAACGCCATTGCAATCCAAGCTCTTTGTCGTTGTCCACCAGACAAAGTATCTAATGCTCTATCTGCTAATTTCAACAAATCTGTAATTAAGAGTGCCTGCTGCACGATTTTTTCATCTTTTACTGACCATTGCTGTAACCAATTTTGATAAGGATAACGTCCTTGTGCTACTAAATCTTGCACTGTTAACCCTTCTGGTGCTACTGGTGCTTGGGGCAAAATACCTAACTGCTGTGCTACTTCTTTGGTAGAAAGATTGAAAATAGACGTTCCATCAAGATAGACTGTACCGCTACGGGGTTGAAGCAATCTTGCCAGACCTCGTAACAAAGTTGATTTCCCACAACCATTAGCACCAACTAAAGCACTAATTTGTCCAGCGGGGATTGCCAAATTTAGGTCACGGATAATCAGCGCCCCATCATAAGCTAAAGACAGACTTTTAGTTGAGAGTCCTTTCATAGGTGATATTTACCAGCTTTATTTTTTGCGATTACGAATTAATAAATAAAGAAAATAAGGAGCGCCAATAGCAGCAGTTACAATTCCACAAGGAAGTTCGATAGGTGCAAATAGTGTTCTTCCTAGCAAGTCTGCCATCACAACAATCACTCCCCCCAAGAGTGCGGAAGTAGGAATCAAGCCTTCATGGGTTGCACCTACCAACTGTCGTCCTAAATGGGGTGCGATTAAACCAATAAAACCAATATTTCCGGCGGTGGCGACTCCTGCACCTGCTAAGGCTACACCTACCAGCACGAGTAAACCACGTTGCCATTCCACTTGACTACCTAAACTTTTGGCAACATCATCTCCTAAATTTAAAGCGTTCAAATGCCTTGCTAGTGTCAAAGCCATAGGGATAAAAACAATTAACCAAGGTAACAAAGAAAAAACTTGTTCCCAAGTTCGGCCGTAAACGCTCCCAGCTAACCAAACCAAAGCATTACTAACATCAGAAATTTCGCCAAAGGTAATCATCAAGCTGGTTATGGCACTGGCGATCGCAGACAAGCCAACACCCATTAAAATTAATAAAATCGGAGAACTACCGTTATTCCAAGCCAGCGAGTAAATTAAAATCGCCATCAGCAATGCACCAGCAAAGGCTGATAGAGGTAATATATAAATCGCTGCTGATGGAAATAGTACAATTACTGTAACTGCCGCCAAGCTTGCCCCAGCATTGATGCCGATAATACCTGGGTCAGCCAATGGATTGCGTGTCAATCCTTGGAAGATAGTGCCAGAAATTGCCAGCGCCACTCCCACCATAAAAGCTACAAGGGTGCGGGGTAAACGCAGATTCTGAATCACGAATCGATGGTCTGGGTTTCCTGTATCTAAACCCAATATAGTTTTCACGATATCCAAAGGCGAGATTGGATATTCACCCCGCCCTATATTCATCACCATCGCCACTACAATCGCTACTGCCAAACATAACAGTATGACTGGTACACGTCGGTCGGTGCGGAAAGATATCGCTTGGGAACGAATGACTAGCCAATCAAAACTCATTTTTTCACCTTTGACTTAGCTAGGTAGACAAAAAAAGGAGCGCCAACTATTGCTGTCATTACACCTACAGGTAACTCCTGTGGTTTAAACAATATACGGGCAGCAATATCTGCAACCAACAGTAAAATAGCACCCAAAACTGCACAATAAGGTAAGATCCAACGATAATCGGTTTTAATGTAAAATCTCACTATATGGGGAACGACTAAACCAATGAAGCCGATTGGCCCTGCAAGGGCAACGGAACTTCCTGCTAGTAAAACTACGCTGATAGCGGTAAATATTTTGATCCAAGCTGTTTGTTGACCCAAGCCTTTAGCGACATCTTCACCTAAACTCATAGTGGTAATTTGTCTACCGAGGGTAAAAGCTAATACTAATCCCATACTGACGAAAGGCAGTAGTAGTAAGAATAAATTAAAATCTCGACCAGATAGTGAACCTGCTAACCAAAATCTCACTTGTTCGAGTGTTTGTTGACTGACAATCAGGATACCAGTGGTGAAGGAAGAAATCAGAGCAGTTAACGCCGCTCCCGCTACCGTCAAATTCAGTGGGGTGGCTCCTCCCCGTCCCAGAGAACCAAGAATGTAAACTAACACTGCTGTTAATCCCGCACCCAAAAAGGCCACAAGAGCGTAAATACTTGGCGATGAACTGCCAAAAACAAAAGTTGACACAACGACAAACAGGGCGGCTCCTGACTCAATACCTAAAATACCTGGGTCTGCTAAGGGGTTTCTTGTCAAACCCTGCATCAATGCTCCCGATACCGCAAGGGCTGAACCTACAACAATAGCAATTAGCGATCGCGGTAATCTCACGGTCTGAATAACTAAGCGATCGTAGGAACCATCAGAAGCTATAAAAGATGTCAAAATTTTGTCTAAAGGTATTTCTGTTGCACCTAGCGTCACACTGTACACCAAGCAAATTAGCAGCATACATAGCCCTAAAACCAGACCAAATAAGGCTGATGTTTGTGGCTGTTTCAATCCTCTAGGTGAGACTGTAGTCGCTTTTATCATGATCCTGCCGTAATTTGAAAATATTACGCTCTGCTTGGCTAGTTGTTTTTTCAATAGATAATATCAATATTTCACAGTATTTTAATCATCAAATTGATAATCTTTCTTGATAAATATATAGATTACATGATTGTGTAGCCTTTTAGCCATTTTTTAAACGGAATAAAGGATACTGTCACAATTTTGACATTATTTCTCAATAAAATGTTATTGTTAGATCGACTTAAATCTGCTATAACTCTCTTTATCTAGTAGTCTGCCAACCCAAAAATGCCTTGTGAGGACTGGGGAAAGGGGCAGAGGGAAAGAAAAAACCTTTAACCTAAACCCAGTAACTTTTTCCCCAAACCCAATTCCGAGTTAAAAATGCACAAAGCGAGCAGTATTGACTAAAGTCCTGATTACGAACTTACTAGTAAATCAATTTGTATTAATTGGATAATACTCCTGCAATACTCGTCAATTCCATAATTTTCTCAAACTGAAAATCATGAGCTAAATTTTTGATAAAATTTTGTAGTACAGCATTTTCTGAAGGGATTTGCTCAATTAATTCTAAAATCAGGTCATCACTACATTGAGCTGCGGCAGTATATAACTGTTTCACCCATTCAGGGGACATTTCAGATAATAGATTCACTAAATCCGTGAGCGTCAATATTGATTTTTGCTTTTGTTGCTTTAGGTTTGTTAGCTGATAGCTTTCTTTTTGATAAATATATTGAACTCCCAAATATTCGCTCAACTTTTCTAGTAATTCTTCCTCGCGGAAAGGCTTATTAATATAATCATCGCAACCCGCTTTGATTATTGCCTCTCGTTGTTCCTCAAAAGCATTAGCAGTTAAGGCAATAATAATTGTTTTCCAATTTGGAATTTGGGATTCGGTATGGTTTGAGGTTTCTTCTCTAGTTTTAATCAGGTTTGTGGCTTCGTAGCCGTCCATAATTGGCATCCGCATATCCATTAAGATTAGATGTGGTTGCCATGTTTGCCAAAGTGCGATCGCTTCAATGCCATTTATTGCTTCTTGGACTGCAAAACCGATAGATGTCAGAATTTTCTTTAACACTAAACGGCTGTCTGTGGAATCATCAACCACTAAAATACGGTATTCACTTTGAGCAGGCGCTAAACTAATAACTTGGGGTTTAGTTTGTTCAATCTGGATTTCGCTGGCTATGGCTAGACTAATTTGAATATCAAAAGTAAATTTACTTCCCTCGCCAATAATGCTGGTGACGCTAATATCTCCTCCCATTAGTTGCACATATTTGCGGCTAATTGCTAAACCTAGCCCTGTTCCCTGTTGCGATTTTCTTCCGGTTTCAGTTTGCCCAAAAGCTTCAAAGAGCAAGTCAATTTCTTGTGGGGCAATACCGCGGCCAGTATCTTGTACCTCGAAGGTTAGGAATTGGGCAGAAGAGGCAGAGGGGCAAGGAGCAGGGGGCAAGGGGGAGAATGAAAAATTACCTCTTTCCTCTTTGCTCCCCGCTCCCTGCTCGCCTGCTCCCCCTGCTCCCCCTGCTCCCCAGTCCCCACTCCCCATCCCCACCCGCAGCGTCACCCTGCCAGTATCGGTAAATTTGATTGCATTTCCCAGGAGGTTAAGTAAAACTTGACGCAGCTTACTTTCGTCAACTTGGATGTATTGGGGAAGGTGAGATGTATATTCAAAGATTAATTCCAATCCTTTGGAGGTGGCGCGGAAACGCAACATCTCTTCGAGGTTTTCTAAGAGGCGAATTAAGTCAAAGCTGTTGAGATTTAAGGTTATTCTGCCAGCTTCGATTTTAGACATTTCCAAAATGTCGTTGATTAAATTCAGGAGATGTTCGCCAGCACGATTGATGATTGCTAGATTTTGCTGATGTTCAGTTGATAAATCGCGATCGTGGCTCATGACTTGGGTAAAACCGAGGATGGCGTTAAGTGGAGTACGCAGTTCGTGACTCATGTTGGCCAGGAATTCGCTTTTGGCACGATTAGCAGCATCAGCAACGATCACAGCTTCTTGCAATGCTTGTGACTGCCTTTGAGTTTGTGCTAGCAATTGTGCCTGCTGTAAAGCAACACCCAACTGATTGCCAATTTGAACTACGATATTGATTTCTTCTGGTTTCCATTGGCGGGGATCGGAATTTTGATAACTCGCCAGCAACCCCCAAAGCTGACTACCGTGTAAAATCGGAACAATAATGTAGGCTTTAGCCTGAAAGCGCTCTAAAAGATTGATATAAGCAGGATGAAAATCAGCGTTGTAAATGTCTGGGACACAGATGAAACTTGCACCTGGGGTTACTTGCAGATCGGGATATTCCATCTGATTATTGGCGCTATCCAAAATTTTCGCTAGACAACGCCCATCTTGTAAAACACCTTCTGTGAGATGAGGATCGTTGTTGTGTTCTTCTATGAGAGAAATCCAACCGTTACCCACCGATTCCGAAACAAATTCGCCATTCCAGTTGGGATTGAAACGATAGACAACAACCCGATCGCAGTTTAGTACTTGGCGTAATTCTTCGGTTGTCGCTGCAAATATCGTTTCTAAATCCAGTGTTTGGCGCATTCTTTGAATCACTTGCGCGATCGCTCTTTCTCGCTCTGCACTCTCACGCAAGGCTTCTTCTGCCAATTTTCTATCGGTAATATCAGTAATTGTACCGATGTAGCCTTTAATTTCTCCATCATCTCTAAATTCTGGCAAAGCATGACAAATTACCCAGACAACTGTACTATCATCATGCAAAAAACGATGTTCGTATTTATAGGTTGACTTAGCAGCTGTTGCTTGATTCCATGCCAACAATAGCTGTTCGCGGTCGTCTGGATGTACGGCATTTGCCCAATGTGTTCCCAGAGAGCTTTCTAAGCTATATCCAGTAATTTCACTCCAGCGTTGATTAAAATATAAAACATTGCCATCTACATCAGTATGGAAGATACAAGCTGGTGAGGCTTCTGCGAGAAGTTGATATCGTTGCTGACCTGATTGCAAAGCTAGTTCTGCCAATTTGCGATCGTTTATGTCAGCCCAATAACCAACCCATTCGATCGGGGAATTTGCTTCGTCACGAATTAACTTCATCTCTTCGTAGAACCAGTGATAAGTTCCGTCAGCGTGTAACCAACGGTATTCGTAAGAAATGTACTCCTGCTTAATAAGGTGGGAAAATTTTTCCGAGATCGGTTCAATATCTTGTGGATGGACGCGATCGAGCCAAAAACTGGAGTTACCGATAAATTTTTGCGCTTCATAGCCTACCATTTCTTTAATGTTTTCACTGATAAAAGTGATGCTAAAATTCTCTGAGGTTTTGCTGCTATAAATGACTACAGGGCTAGAGGTGAGCAGATATTGTAGGCGTTCGTTGACTAAACGCAGTTCTTGTTCGACGTGTTTGCGTTCGCGTAGGGCTGCATGTAGTTCGCTAATTTCTACTAAAACTGTGCCAACACCAGAGGGGCGATCGCCTTCACCAACAATTGGAAAATAAGAAGCTAAGAAGTGGCGGATAATATTTGGTTGCTTGATTGATGCGCTGCTTAATTCTTGATTAATAATCGGTTGACCAGTTATCAGAACTTGTTGATAAATTGGTTCTACTAAAGGGGCGATGTCGGGTAAAACTTCATGGATAGTCTTACCAATATGAGCTTGTTGGGGTAGTCCATTAATCTCCGCTAACAGTTGGTTAATTTGCACAAATCGCAGCTGTTTATCTACAATATTCATGCCGACGGGAGCGCTGCTAAAAAAGGCATTGAGACGAGCTTCTCTGAGCGCTAATTCTTGTTCTAAAGTTTTGCGCTCAATCAACCCACCCAATTGAGCCGCAACAGCACTGACTAGCAACAGCAAACGCCGATCTACCAATACTGAGCTACGTTTAAAAAATACTAAAACAGCTAATACTTGGTTCCCAGCCAGTATGGGAACACCAAAGCCAGCTTTTAATCCCACCTTTGCGGCTTGTGGCGATCGCAAGAAAACTGGTTGTGTAACTTTAGAAACATCTTCTATCCATTCTGGTTTTTGAGTCTGCCAAACTCTTCCTGGTAATCCCACTCCCAGAGCAAATTTCAAAGTTTGGCTTTGCTGGCAGAATTCTTTTAAGCTGCTCTGTTCTCCGTACCAGCTTAAACTGTGTTTTAAAAGAGTCCCATCTTCATTAGGTATCCAGGCTTCACCAAAATCCCAGCCAATGGTGTGACAAATTAAGCGCAAGACCACTGCTAAGGCGCTGTTGACATCGCTAGCGCGAGTGATAGCTTGGGTTGTCAACAGCAACAAACGGCTTTCATTTTCTGCCTGCTTGCGTTCAGTAATATCTTTGGCGGTTCCCAGTACGTACCATTGCCCATCAATATCGCTCATTTCTGCACTCAACAGTGTTGTCCTGATTTCTCCTGTTGAGGTGCAGACATCAATTTCATAGTTGCGGATGGCTTTTGCTTGTTGCAGAATGTGGATGAGAAAATTATATTCTTCTGGATTCACCCAAATATGCAATTCTTCATCGGTGCGATCGAGCACTTGAGAGCGAGAATAACCAAAAAACCGACAAAAGCTGTCGTTTACTTCGATATAGCGTTTATTGGGAACAGTAATTAAGGCAATAGGATCGGGAGATGACCGGAAAGCTGATGCTAACTTTTCTTCAGAAGCTCGTCGTGCTGCTTCTGCGCGTTGGCGTTCTTTTGCTTCCAATACCAAGGATACTAAATTACCCAGAGAGCGAGCGAAATTTTGGTCTTCTAACGTCCAATGATGAGTAACTTCCACTGCCTCCAAACATAAAACTCCTACGGTCTTTCCCTCCAGCCTAATGGGTGTATTGAGGATAGAGGTGATGTTTAATTTTGAGTAAAAGCCAGAAAATTCTTTAATTCTGGGATCGTTATGAGCATCATCTGCGGCGATTGATTGGTTTTGCTGCAAAGCTGCAAAATAAATTGGATAGTCTGCCACTGATAAAGAAAGTCCTTCGCTATGTTGATTGCGACTGCCCTCAAATAGATCGAAACACTGGATTTTTATACCTGTTGCGTCATACAGCCAGACACTAGCTCGTTCCATGCCAATATTTTTGACAGCTGTTTCTGTGATTTTACTCAAGGCTGCTTTCAAATCACCTTGATAAAGTATTTGATTTTGTGCCAATTGTGTGAGTACGAGATTATGATTGCGGAGCTTAATCGCGCTTTCTTGGAGTAATTTTTCTACACCTCGACGCTGCGTAATATTACTAGCAGTGCCCGTCATGCCTATAACTTGACCCTCTTCATTGCATAATGCGATCGCATTCAACATGAGATAAAGTAAAGTACCATCTTTAGCTACACAAGTAGTTTCATGCTGAAAGATAGACTTTCCCTGAAGAACACGCTCAAAGGCTACTTTATCTTGAGCAACTTGTGTAGGTGAAATGAAATCAATTAAGGCACGCCCGATCATTTCTTGCGGTTCGTAACCATAAATCTGCTTCACTGCTGGATTGACAAAGGTAATTAATCCATCAATATCTACCGACCAGATCATGTCCTGGGATGTCTCCACTAAAAGCCGATACTGACTTTCACTCTTCTTCAGGGCGGCTTCCACTACCAGGCGTTCGCTTTGATAAACTTCTCTACAAAAGGCTTTGCTAATGCTAACAGGAATTTCTTTAAAAATATCTTCTATTTGTCTGTTGCAAATATTTAACTCAACTGTAAGCCGTTGACGCTCTTTAATTTCCTGTTGCAGTTGGGCATTTTTTTCTTTTAACTGTTTTTTCAGTCTTTGGACATTGAGTTGATTTTGGACGCGTAATAAAACTTCCTTAGTTTGGAATGGTTGAGTAATATAGTCAACATTGCCTAAATTTAAGAAGCTTATTTTTTCAAAAAAATCATCGGAAATTCCAAAAAAAATTATTGGAATATCTTGAGTTTTTTCGTTAGCTTTCAAATATTGACATACTTGATAATCATCTTTATCAATAATAAGAACATTTAGCAAAAGCAAATCCGGGGGAGAAACTAGTGCTGTCTTGATTGCCAATTGCCCAGAAATCACACTTTCTACCTGATAACCTTGGTGTTGAAGGATGTCTGATAAAAAATGTAAATTCTCTAAGTTGTCATCAACTAATAAAATTTTTATTTTTTGAGCATCCATATCAGTTACTAAGTTAATTTTCAATCAGAAAGAATTTCTGGAATAAAACTGAACATGAAATCAGAAAGCAAAACTCTGTCACCAGATTGTAAATAAAATCATCGTCGCTTACAAGCATACTTCAGCGCTTGGTGTATAGAAAAGTTGCAGATAAACCAGGATAACTGTTTATATCATGTCCGCTTCATTACTTAATTAAATCCGAATAATCTCAAACAGCCAATAGCAACGGTGTACATACAAGTCCTAAAAATCTGGATTGATGAGGCTTGAGTCGTTCCCAGTCTCCGACCATTCGTGACAAGTTAAGGCGAAACTAGTTTTGTCAATAGTAGTTATGCGATAAATAAGCCACTTAAGAAAGTATCAAATTAAGTCTTGTACTGAGTTTTTCGGGTAAGGATGAACGATGCTTTTAAATATGGCACGCTTGCTGACTTAGAAGTAGTGTTTTCTACCCTGATTTTCGGCAAAATTTTAAGCACTATTACTTATTGACAAATGCTTGATGACCTTAAGTTGTCACCAATGGTCTCCGACTGGGAATGCATTCATTGAATCTCTGACTTAATGTCTAACTGGAGACAGCAGCCGCTAATCAGCCATTGCCATGCTCTGTATGGGAACGAGATAAATCTGAGAACAATGGGAAATCGAGCTTTTTTCTACTTGTGTCCACACCGTACCCCTTCGCCTTGGGAGACGCCAAAAGCGTTAGCAAGTCTTAATACGGCAAGCTACGTCATTCTTGGTTTAATATCTGACTTATTTCTTCAGACAAGGACATCAGCATCCGCCTCAACCCTACTAGCTCAGGATCGGAGTATCGCTTCAAGTTTCCTACGATCTCCCGTAATTGGTGATCGGCGTAAAGCTCATGGGTACAGTCCTGGAGCAATCCGGTGATGGACTTGTTGAAAAAGCTAGCGGCTCGTCACTGTGTCGAATTAGCCTCTGGCAGTACGTCTTAACCGGCGTGGAAACTGGGAGACTACCAAACAATGACCTGACCGGGGAGTTGATTAACTACCGCGACTCACTCAAAGCTAACGTCACTGAACAAGGTGAGAAACTACTAAGTGGTAAGCACATCCAAGGAAAGCTGATGAGTAAAGTAGTAAACCTACTGTTTCAGGAATTGTGTAAAATTCCTTTGACCTGATGCGATCGCCCTTCATCTGCATGAAGGGTTTTTAAATCTAAACTTTTACTTATTACCCTGAACCGGAATCGGGTTTAATTGAGGCAAGCTGGTTTTAGAAATATCTTAAAAGAGAAAATTTATGTCTCGTCAAAAACGTACATCCCGCGTTTTAGAAAAAGCTGAATTAAGAGCATCTGGGATGAAATCGATTATTCCCAGCATTAAATTTGAAGAAGATTATACTTTAGAAAAACTGATTGATTCAATCGAACAGTTACGTAATAAAATTGATGTTCATAATAGCGCTCTGGCTATAGTTGACTCTACTTTAACAGAAGTTGAAGAGATGGAAAAAAATTTGAAGCAACTTTCTGAGAAAATGTTAATGGTGGTTGCTATCAAGTACGGCAAAGACAGCGCTGAATATGAAATGGCGGGTGGTGTTCGTAATAGCGATCGCCTCCGCAAAATGAGATCGAGCCGTTTAAAAAATATTGCAGAACAAGCATCAGATAAAAATGGGAAAACTGCATAGAAAATGAGGTAATTTGACTTGTGCATACATCGCAGCATTAGCAAGTCTTGTCTGCGACACCCTACACGAACGACCGTCACAGCCCCTTGTAGACATCGCTATGCAATATCCAAGCTGTGCATCAACTCATAAGCGCAAGAATGGAAAAAAATGTAGAGTTTCTTTTTCCAATCATTATGATGTACTTCTTCACCACACTATCATTTAGTGGTAGTCTATGTATGGTAAGAAGGCAAAGCAAATGACCCAAAGGACGAAAACTCAAAAACTGCTGACCTTTGAGGAATATCTTACCTATGACGATGGTACAGACACGCGCTATGAGTTGGTGGATGGAGAATTAGTCGAGATGCCACCAGAAAGTCAGGAAAATAGCAATCTGGGAAGATTTTTATTCGTTGAACTACTGAAACATTTCCCCTTTTATTTAGTTGCTTACAAGGATACAGAAATTGAGGTGGCGGGGCGACGGGCGAGATGTCGTTTACCTGACTTAATGATTCACACAGAAGAATCTTATGCTGCCCTTATCGGTGCTACTCGTGCTACCCTCACCCGTGATATGCCGCCGCCTGCGCTGGTGATAGAAATTGTTTCTCCGGGAACAGCAAACAGTGTTCGTGATTATCGCTATAAGCGGACGGAGTATGCTGCTAGGGAAATATTAGAGTATTGGATTGTTGACCCACAGATACAACAAATTACAATTTGCCAGTGGGTGGAGGGACAGTATGAGGATCGGGTATTTACAGGTGCGACTTGTATGGAATCAGTAGTAATTGCTGATTGGACGCTAACAGTAGAGCAGGTGTTTAACAGCGCAAACCGACCATAATTACTAGGGAAATAGGAAATGCGATCGCGCAGCTTAATGCACCCCTACATCCCCTAGAATTTAAAAATTCCCTAGCGACTTACTTGTTTTATGCTACGGCAGTAATTACTTGAGACTGCCCTAGTTTATACTTATTAACAATTGAATTTTCATCCGACTCCATTTGCCAATTAAGCCCCAATTCCTTCAGTGCCATAAGTAAACCAATTGCACTAGCTCGATTAGTAGCATAAGGAATTTGATGAACATCGCATAAACGCGTGAGTGCTTCAATATCTGCCGCGTGAGCATGGGAACTTAGCGGGTCTTTGAAAAAGAAAATTGCACTAATTCTATTCTCTGAAATTATACCTCCAATAGCCTGATCGCCTCCTAGCGGACCACTAGCAACGAGTTTTTCTACAGGTATCCCTAATCGCTGTTCTAAAGATTTTCCTGTACTTCCGGTTGTCACCAAGGGGACTTGTGAAAAGAAGTCATGTTGTTCTTCTACAAATTTGAGCAAAATACTCTTCATCTCATTGTGAGCAACCAGCGAAACAAAACGTGTACTTTCGTCTACAGGAATTGCATCTACTTTGTCATACTTGACCTTTTTTTTGGCAACCTGACTGATTTGAAGCATCTTATCCTCAAATTCTTTCACCATCCGTGACAGGTTAGGAAAAAGTATATTTTGTCAATCAGCTATCTAGATTCCATAAACTGGAACCTAATTCTGTTTAAAAGCTTTGTTGCAATGCCTCTTGAGTTACACAACTTTGAGTGGGAAGGAGAGCGTTTAGTCCAGAGAGAAACTGAACCTCATCATATTGTTGGTGTATTAACTGAAATTCGATGGGTGCTAGAAAACTCAGATTGCGATTGGGAAGATGTTTACTCAGCTTATTATGAGTGCGAAGAAGATGGAACGGTTACTTTTTATGAGGGTGAAAGTGCTGAAGCCGGTAATCCAGGAATATGGACTTATGTAGTTTATAGGTGTCCTGTTGGCTCAGAAGAGGTAGTAAAAAATCCAGATATAAACACTTTAGCTCCAGCATTGGAGATGCAACAGCTTAAATATAAGCTTATTTTTGAAGAATTAGCAGAGTATAGGCAACAGCTTGGTCTGACTCCAGCAGGTAGTGAGGACGATCGCGCTACAATCGCAAAGTTAGAGATAGGTGGTAACGTATTTTTTGGTATCAGTGCAGGCAGTAATCCCAATCGCAGTAAAGATTACACTTAAAGTAAATCCAATTAGTCGCACACACGCTGAAGCTGATGCTTTCCAACAAGCCTTTGATGCAGGATTAAGAGGAGAGAAAGCGCGTTTAATAGTTGACCGGGATCAATGCATGAGCGTGTGGTCAAAACGGAGGTGTGAAAGGAATGGCTAGACAGCTTGGCTTAGAAGAAATAGAAGTTATCCCTCTTTTGTCACTCTGGGGAAATAAAAATTGGAGCTAAATGATCAAACCTAGATTTAGTGGAAAGATTAGCGATCGCAAGCTAATAAGAACCTTCAAACAAGGCTCTACAATTAAAGTCTTATCTGGGCAAGGGTTATAAATTATTCTCTCCCTGAAGTAACAAAAGAGGGGTTATACCAATTTTAAAAAAGAATGCGACAGATACATACTCCCAAACCTTTGTTCTGTCTAGCTTCCCTAATTTTGAATTTTGAATTTTGAATTTTGAATTGGTATTATTAGCCCTAACGGTCGTCAGACAATTACATTGAAGTGAGGTTAATTATGTTCATAACAAAATTTTCAGTTGAAGATTGGATTGGAAATCAGAACAAGGGTTGTGTAGAGCAAGCGCATAGTTGGAAAGAAATAGAATCAGCTATTAGAGAGTTAGACGGGCATCACAAAACACTTGTAACCTTAGAAACAGATAGCGAAACTCACATGGCTATAGGTGGTGGCTTAGGAAAATATGTAGTGTATTTGACATTCGACAATGAAAGTTTTCATTATTTTGTTGACCCATCTAAATCAGATATAGATGAATTTGTGATAGTTGGGGGGCAAGAAGGTGTTTATCCGGCTTCGTCCTGCGTTGACTTGAATACAACCCTTAAAGCTGCCAAAGCTTTCGTGGAGCTTGGGACAATGGAAGAATCTGTTATTTGGGAAAAAGATGAAGTTGTTGAACGGGTATAAAAATGCATATTGCGAATTGTTTCATTCTTCCTGTTTTCCCAAATATACTTCAATCACACGAGAGTCATTTTGCACTTCTTCAAAATTTCCTTCACACAGTACCGAACCTTCATGTAATACTGTTACTTTCTTGGCAATTTGACGTACAAATTCCATATCATGTTCAATTACTAAAATTGAATGACTCTGCGCTAGTGCTAAAAGTAGTTCGCCAATGTTGTATGTTTCTTCATCTGTTAAACCAGCAACGGGTTCATCAACAAGTAATAAGTCAGGTGACTGTGCTACTAACATCCCAATCTCTAAACGTTGCTTTTCTCCATGAGAAAGTAAAGCTGCTTTGATATCGGCTTTGGACGTTAACCCGATAGTTTCTAATAATCCTTTAATATGATTCCTTTCCACAGCATGAGAACGTTCAAACAAAGTAGAAAAGACATTTTTCTTCTTATGACTGGTAATTTCTAAATTTTCACGGGGTGTTAAGTTTAAGTAAATTCGAGGTGTTTGAAACTTGCGTCCAATTCCCAATCGGGCAATTTTATATTCAGGTAAAGAACGCAGGTTTCTTCCTTTGAATAAAACTCGCCCCACGGTTGGCTGAACTTTCCCCGTAATCACATCTAGAAACGTTGTCTTTCCCGCACCATTGGGGCCAATTACGACTCGTAATTCCCCCACATCCATACTAAAGTTAAGCTGGTTTAAAGCCTTAAAACCGTCAAAGCTAACAGTTACATTTTCAGTTTCCAATATTTTCGCGTTCATGTTGCACTTCGGGGTCTTCTTCTAAGGTGGGATATGTAGCAATTTCTTGACGACGCTTGAAAAGAGAAATATTCTGACTGCGCAACCATCCCACAATGCCGTCAGGAAGGACTGTGACGACTATCAAAAATAGTGCGCCTTGGAAAAATAGCCAGATTTCAGCAAATTGTTCGCTTAAAAAAGTGCGGGCATAATTTACTAACAAAGTTCCGACAATCGCGCCAATTAAAGTAGCGCGTCCGCCTACTGCTACCCAAATCACCATTTCAATCGAAAAGGCAATATCCATTGCTCTGGGTGATACAGAACCACTTTGAATGGTGTAAAATGCTCCTGCTATACCTGCGATCGCACCGGAAACTGCAAACACCAACACCTTAAAATCTGTAGGGTCGTAGCCAGAAAATCTTACCCGACTTTCATCATCACGAATTGCTATCAACAACTTCCCAAAGCGTCCAGTTGTCAACCAGCGACAAATTCCGTAAGTGATTGCGAGAAACACTACCGTCAGCGTGTAGAAAACAAACTGCGTCTTGGCATCGCTGACCGTTGCGCCAAACAAAGTTGTAAAATCTATCAGTCCGTTCGTACCGTTGAAAAATTGCTGTTGACCGTTAAAGAAGTTGAAAAATACAATCGTTCCGGCTTGAGTCAAGATGGAAAAATAAACTCCCTTGATGCGATTTCGGAAAACCAAATATCCCAACAATCCCGCCAATAACCCCGGAATTAATACCACCAAAGCTATTGTCAAAGGAAACGAATAAAAAGGCTGCCAAAAGGCGGGAAGTTCTGTAACCCCATAAAGCCCCATGAAATCAGGCAATTCTCCAGTAGGGACTTGCAGCTTCAGGTACATTGCGATCGCATATCCACCCAAACCAAAGAAAATACCATGTCCCAAACTTAGTAAACCAGTATAACCCCAAATCAAATCGATACCCAAAGCTGCGATCGCCAGCGACAAAAATCGCCCCAACAAATTCAGACGAAACTCCGTAAGCAGCAGTGGCACGATCATTATAAGCAGGAGTGCGATCGCGACTACCACCCCCACTTCAATTAAAATTAACCTTCCCCCCTTCTTTTTCATTCTCTGCGTCCTCCCTTCGGGTTCACCAGTCGCCTGCGGAGGGAGACCCTCTTGCAGCGCTTGTTCACTGCGTCTTGGCGGTTTAAACATCAACAGTACGTCCCTTCTGCGGAAAAATTCCCCCAGGCTTCCACTGTAAAAACACAATAATCAGCGCAAATACCATCACCTTGGCCATACTTGTGGTGGCAAAAAAAGTAAAGAAATCTACCAAAGGCTTAACAGGAGTCAACAACAAAGCCAAAGTCCCAGAACCAATTAAAAAATTAGCCGTACCAATACCCAACGCCGCCACAATCGTCCCGGCTAAATTACCCACACCTCCAACGACAACCACCATAAAAGTATCAATAATATAGTTTTGTCCTGTATTTGGCCCCACAGAACCGAGTAAACTAATCGCACATCCCGCCACACCAGCTAAACCAGAACCCAGTGCAAAAGTAATCGCGTCCACCTTTTGAGTTGGGATACCCAAACAAGCACTCATACTCCGGTTTTGTGTCACCGACCGAATTCTTAAACCCCAGCTAGAACGCTGTAAAAATAAGTAAATTCCTGCCACACAGATGATTGTTAAAACAATAATAAATAATCTGGCAAAGGGTAATTGTACACCACCCAAAGATATCCCTGCTTGTAACCAAGTCGGTGCTGTTACATCCACATTTTGAGCGCCAAACCAAGGTTGAGTTACTGCTAACTGATAAGTTTGACTCAAGAAATTGCCCGTTGTGATTGTCACCCCCAGCGATAATAAAAATATCACCGCCACAATCCAGTTACGAACCCTTCCCAAATCAGTGCGGGAATTTAAAATCCATAAACCTCCAAAAAACAACAGAGAAAATAAGCCGATACCAATTATCAATACCCAATTCACACTGCGAACAAACTGCTGAAAAATTAAGCTTACTCCCCAAGTTGCTAATAGAGTTTCTAATGGGCGTCCATAGAGATAACGAATCACACCTTTTTCTAAAATTAATCCCACAGCAGCCGTGAATATAAATGCAATAATCAAAGCCAAAAATATATAGACTTCAAACCACACCCCACCCAATTGCTTGCAAACATTTTGCACAACAAATGTTGTATAAGCGCCGAACATCATCAATTCACCATGCGCCATATTGATGACACCCATCAATCCAAATATAATGGCTAGTCCCAACGCTGCGATTAATAATACTGCGCCAATACTAATACCATTAAATACAGCTTCTACAAATCCTGCTAACACTTATTTCTCCTTATTTGTCATTGGTCATTTGTCATTCGTCCTTTGTTATTCACCAATGACTAATGACTAATGACTAATGACTAATGAATTAAACTTTCTTGAACTTACCACCCTTAGCAGGGTCACTCCAATCACAAGCAAATCCCTTAGTTTCTTTCACAAATTGATTCCAAGGAACCGGCTCAACTGCTGTTGGAGTAGCATAGACAATATCAAATAAACCATCTAGCCTTACTTGACCAATCCGCACAATTTTGGATATGTGATGATTGGCATCCATTGTCACTTTACCTTCAGGCGCATCTAGAGTTTGACCATAAGCCGCAGCGCTTACCTTAGCTATATCTGTAGTACCAGCTTTTTGGACTGCTTGTTTCCACAAATAAACTGCAATATACGCAGCTTCCATTGGGTCATTTGTCACCCGATTTTCACCGTACTCTTTTTTGAAAGCTGCTACAAACTTCTTATTAGCAGGTGTGTCTATTGTTTGAAAATAGTTCCAAGCTGCATAATGACCTTTGAGATACTCTACACCAATTGCTTTCACTTCTTCTTCGGCAATACTTACAGACATAGAGGGATATTTATCTGGTGTCAATCCAGCCCCTTTTAATTGTTTGAAGAAAGCAACGTTGCTATCACCATTTAAAGTGTTGTAAATCACGCCGCCATTGGGCAAATTTTGCTTGATTTTAGTGATAATTGGTGTAACTTCTGTATTACCAAGAGGTAAATAATCTTCACCAACTGTTTTTCCGCCTAAAGCTTCCAGTTGAGCTTTAATGATGGTATTAGCTGTCCGGGGAAAAACGTAGTCAGAGCCAACTAAGAAGAATTCTTTGCCCTTATTTTTTAACAGCCAATCAACAGATGGTTCGATTTGTTGATTGGGTGCAGCGCCAGTGTAGAAAATATTTTTAGAACACTCTTGACCTTCGTATTGCACAGGATACCAGAGCATGTGGTTTTTGCTCTCGAATACTGGCTTAACGTTTTTGCGGCTAGCAGAAGTCCAACAACCGAAAACTACAGCGACTTTATCTTGATCGATTAGCTTAGTTGCTTTTTCTCTAAAAGTATCCCAGTTAGAAGCGCCATCTTCGGTAATTGCTTCAATTTGTTTACCTAAGACACCACCAGCTGCGTTAATTTCTTTGATTGCTAACTTTTCAGCATCAACAACGCTTTTTTCACTAATAGACATCGTACCACTCAAAGAGTGCAAAATACCTACTTTGATCGTGTCACCAGCAGTAGCCGCAGCTGGGGAAGCAGCAGGAGGTGCGGCTGGACTTTCTGTCGCAGTTGGAGAATTATTCGCGCAAGCTTTCAAAAAAAAGCTGCTACCAAAAGTTAAAGAACCGTAGATTATAAACTTGCGTCGGTTAAATTGTCTTCTCATCTTTGTATGAATTTTCCTGTAGATGAATCAGCTAACTTAATAGAAAGCTGACAATATCAAACTTTAAAGTGTGATAATAGTGCGATAGTTTACTAGTAAAAAGTGACGACTTATACAAAAATCTTTGTTTTTGTAATAAAAAACAAACTTTTTAAGATTAAGCTTTGTTAACTTTATAAAGATTCTCATATCTATGTAGCACGTTATGGAAGAACAAAACCTTTTTCTTCCACAAACGTGTTTGATTCTAGACAGTTAAAAACTGCTAAGTATCTAGGCATAAATAAATTTCAAGTTTGTAGTAAGGACTTTAGTCCTGATAATCCTTGCTCTGAGCGATAAATCGCTCACTACAAACTAGGAGTTTATTTTATTTATCTCTTTTCAAAATTTTGGTCTGTGCTGAACAGGTAGCTGGTTAACACAACAATAGTTTTAGAGATTGTTTGAAAAGTGGGTTGTTTGAAAAGTGGTTGGCTGTGATTTTAATCGAATTTTTACCCCCCTTAATCCCCCCTTGTAAAGCTTGTCATTACCAACATCTTTTAAAGTGAGGTAGGGATGTAATAGAGTCAG